>NZ_JBSSBR010000015.1:0-69897 GCF_054059035.1 Thermostichus sp. MS-CIW-36 | reverse complement strand
GTGAAGACTTCTTTACTACTGATCAATCCATCCTCCTTCCGAAGTTGGTTTGCTAAGTGCTGCTATTGTACCCCTTGAGCCCTTAACAGGCTGTAGCTCGCCCGCGGCTAAAGCCAGATGCTGCAGTTGCTCTGAAAACCCCAACTTTAGCTTCCGAGCAAAATACATCGGAAACCCTACTCGTGCTAGCCGGATTTTAGCAAAAAGCCGCCCTACTCGCGTCAGCGGGCCGTAGGCCCTAGGGCGGGGCTTGAACCCAGTTTTTTGGTCAACTCATACCGACAGCGTCCTCTACTTCCCCTGCCTCTCAAGGGCAGAAAGGCCCAAAAGATGGGCGCGTTGCAAAAATGACAACTGATCCAGAACAAGCTGGTCTGGTTTTTACAGTCAATTCAGTTGAGGGTGAGACGGCATTACAGGTGAGATGGCATGGACGCAGACCTCAAATCGCAAAAGGCTTTCTTGGAGCTAGCCTGCAAGGAAGGCTAGAATCTTTTACTATGGGTAATCCTCTCCAGCCGCTCCCTTAGCCGCACTGTGCCAGCATGTATACCATTTCCGACTTTGACCGCCTGATCCAGTTTCTCCCGGTGGAGATCCGCCCTGAAGTGCAGATCGAGATCGGCACCCCCGACCAGTCTCGGATTGTGCAGCCGCTGTGGCGCTTTCCCTGGCAGAAATACTCTCGCTTTGCCATTGACCTCAGCCGTTGGCAGAAGCTGAGCCCTGACCAGCAGAAGATCTACTTCTTGCGAGAAGCGGTGATGGCCACAGAGCTGGCTTTGGGGGATAACTGGTCGGCGTTGTTGCTGTATCCCGCCTTGATCGGGGCCGGCAGCATGGGCATTTTGGTAGAGCTGCAGATGGGAGATAACCTCGGCGTTGGCTTAGCAGCAGGCTTGGCCGCGTCAGCGGTGTTTCTGTTGCGCAAAGCGGAGAAGGGCCAGAAGGCCCAGGTAGCAGCCGACGAGTTTGCCGTGCGCTATGCCTCCCAGAATGGCTACACCTCCGAGCAAGCTGCTGCTATCTTGCTGAGCGCGCTGCAGCAGGTGGCCATCCTCGAAGATCGCGTCAAGAACGACTACGACACCACCATGCGCCGCCGCAACCTGGAGTTCTTGGCGCAGCGGGGTTTAGGATCCGGCACCTTGACCATCAATCCTAAGTACCGCAACAAAGGCCAGAGCTCCAACCCCGGCCCCAATCCTTACCAAAACCCCTTCCAGCGCTGAGTCTTCAAGGCATGCGCAGCTCCCCTTCTACCTCGAGGCGGGTGTAGGGGCCGACGCGAAGGAAGCGCTCCCCCAGCATCTCGGCGGCGGCAGGCTGGATCCAGCCCATGCGCTGCAGCAGGTGCAAAGCCAGGGCATACTTGGCCCGGGCGGCTCCATCCTGGACCTTGATGGCCAGGCCCATGCCTTCCCCTACCCGGCCAATGCATTGGATCCCTTCAGCACCCGATTTGCTCACCAGATCCCCTTGAGTGGCCCGCATCAATTCCGTGTCGAAACACCCCTGTCCGGCCACCATCTCCGGGTGATGGGTCATGGCCCGTGCTACCGATTCCAAGTCGGGCCGCTCGCCGGCGGTCAGTTGGGCGAATAGGGAGGCCAGGTGATTCAGTTGCAGTTGGTAGGTGGGCACCCCACAGTCATCCCGCGCAAACAAAAACTCTTCCGAGGGCATTTGCAGCAAATCCGCCAGCTTGGCCCGCACCAGGGCTTGCACCGGATGCTGCCGCTGGGCGTAGTCTGACAAGGTCCAGTTTTGGGCGCGGCTGGCCATAAGCATGCCGGCATGTTTGCCGGAGCAGTTGTGGCACAGGGGGCTGGGCTTGCCGGGTGGGGTGGGGCAGACCAGCAAATCGGGAGACAGATCGGCCCGCCACAGTATACTGAACACCTGCCGCGCATGAGCCGTGGTGCCCTGATGGGATCCGCACATGATGGCAATATCTTTCTCGCTGAGGCGGTAGCGCTCGCGGATGCCGGTGGAGAGCATGGCCAGTGCTTGGAAAGGTTTGAGGGCAGAACGGGCAAAGACGGGGGTGGTGCTGTTGCCGGCCATGGCCAGAGAACGCCCGCGGCTATCGGCCACGACAGCTTGGCAATGATGGATAGATTCAGTCAACCCCTCCCGCAAGACATGGATTAAGAGTTCAGGGGCGGTGGAACGATTCTCAAATGACATGAAAACCTGGGAAAGGGCTGACGAAGCTGGGAAAGAGGGTGTGTACTCTTCAAATCATACGCGCAGATCCTACACGAGAAGTTGGCGGGATCCCCTAAAGTAGCAAAATGGAACCCTTCCGCTCGGATCCCTGACCTCTGCCATGTCCTCCAATCCCCTGGTGTTTTTGGTCTGTCACGGCAGCCGGGATCCCGATTATCAGCAGGCTTTGGCAGATTTGTTGGCCCGGGTGCAGCAGCAGCTGGCTCCCCAGCCGGTGGAGCTGGCCCAGTTGGAAGGTCAGCCTCTCACCCTGGCCGAACAGATTCAAGGACGGCTGGCAGCTTGGCTGGGCGCAGGCCGATCTCCCGATCAAGTGGTGCTGCTGTCACTGTTTATGGGGGGGGGATCCCATGTGGAAGAGGATTTACCGGCTGCGGTGAAGCAGGTTCAAGCTCGCTGGCCGCGCCTGCCCATCCGGTTAACACCCCCCATTGGCCAGCACCCGGCCCTCCTGGATCTGTTGGTGGCTCGCATTCTGGCTCCACAGCCCTCTTGCTCTGCAACGCTCAGGCAATCCGGCGAACGGGCAGATGCCTGGATTGTGCTTGGCCATGGCAGCCGTCTGCCGGGGTTTGCCGCCCAGCTCCAAGCAGGGATCCAAACTGTGCAACGGCGCTTGCCCGAGATCCCCTTGCATGTGGCTTTTGCTGCCCAGTCCCCCACCTTAGAAGCGGTCGTGATCCATTGCTTGCGCCTTAGCCAGTGCCGTCTACGGGTGCTGCCGTTTTTTCTCTTTCCAGGCGGTCTGCTGCGCGCCCTACAAGAACAGGCTCAGCGATTACAGCGGGAATGGCCTCTGCTCCAAATCCAGGTGGAGCCGCCCCTCTGGCGGGATCCTCAACTGATGCAGGCCATTGTGGAGACACTCCAGGCTTTTAGCCCGGCGCTGGAATAGCCGAATCTTTCCCGTTCCCTCAAAATGGATATTTCCAACAGCAATGACGCGACCAGGACTTGAGATGGGCAAAGTGTATTTGGTGGGGGCAGGGCCTGGGGATCCAGGGCTGCTGACGGTGAAGGGAAAGGCGCTACTCGCCCACGCGGATGTGGTCATCTACGATGCTCTGGTGGGATCCTCCATCCTGGAGCTGATCCCGCCGACGGCAGAACGGATCTATGCTGGCAAACACTGCGGCGCTCACACCTTGCCCCAGGAGCAGATCACAGCCTTGCTGATGGAGAAAGCTCGGACGGCAGCCGTGGTGGTGCGGCTCAAAGGGGGGGATCCCTTCATCTTTGGGCGAGGCGGCGAGGAGATGTTGGCTCTGGTGCAGGCCGGGATCCCAGTGGAGGTGGTGCCGGGAATTACGGCGGGCATTGCCGCCAGCGCCTATGCCGGGATCCCTCTCACCCATCGCGACCTCAGCTCCTCAGTTGCTTTTGTTACCGGACACGAGGCGGCAGGGAAATACCGCCCTCAGGTCAATTGGCGGGCTTTGGCCGGGGCGGTGGAAACCCTGGTGATCTACATGGGCATGCACAACCTCAGCCACATTGCCGCTGAATTGTTGGCCGGAGGGAAAGCTCCCGACACCCCGGTTGCCCTGATCCGCTGGGGCACCACCCCTGAGCAAGAGATTCATCTGCTCCGCCTGCAGACTCTGGCTGGGCAGCCCTCGCCCGTAGCACCGCCTTCAATTGTTGTGGTGGGAGCGGTGGTCAGCCTGGCCAGCTTGTTGCCCACTTTGCGTCCGCCAGTCTCGTATTGCTCCGCAGCGCTTGCGCAACCGGAATCTCCATGAACGCCTTCTTTCGCAAGTTGGGTGCCCTCTTCTCCGCCTACTACGCCTACATGCTGGAGTACCGGGCCGAGCTGATCCTGTGGGTGTTGGCCGGATCCCTGCCCCTGATCATGATGGGGGTGTGGGGCGAGGCAGCCCGCTCAGGAGACTTCTCGCTGTCTGCTCTGGAGTTCATCCGCTACTTTCTGGCGGTGTTCCTGGTGCGCCAGTTCACCATCGTCTGGGTCATCTGGGACTTTGAGCGAGAGGTGGTCGAAGGCAAATTATCTCCTCGCCTGTTGCAGCCTCTGGATCCCGCTTGGCACCATGTGGCCAGCCACCTGATGGAGCGCTTGGCCCGTCTCCCCTTTACCCTGGTTTTAATCGCCCTTTTCTTCGTCCTCTACCCCCCTGCCTTTTGGATCCCCTCTTGGGCCCAGGCGGGGCTGGGATCCCTGGCCATTCTCCTGGCTTTTGCCCTGCGCTTTCTCATGCAGTACACCCTGGCGCTGCTGGCCTTTTGGGTGGAACGGGTGACGGCCTTGGAGCAATTCCATTTTTTGGTGTACTTGTTTTTCTCGGGGGTGATCGCTCCTCTGGAGGTGTTCCCACCCCCCGTGCGCCAGGTCTTGGCCTGGACACCCTTCCCCTACCTGGTGCATTTTCCCGCCAGCCTCTGGGCAGGGATCCCGGTGGATATTCTGGGCGGCTTTGGCATGGGCCTGGCCTGGACGGGCCTGCTCTGGCTGGCTAACCGCTGGTTGTGGCGCAAAGGCTTGCAACAGTACTCAGGAATGGGAGCTTAGAGGCCCAGGTTCAATCCCCCATCTTTACAGCCACCGTGGTTCTCAGCTTTCAACCAGACCACTTCTGAAACCACTATCATGGGTTCAGTCTCCGTAGCCAAATGACGAATCCTGTCCGTCTCCCTAAAATAGCGACAGATAACGGGTAATAGCGCTTTACCCTTTTCCTTGACAGCCTCCTCGGGTTCTCATGAAGCGTGTACTGGTCGTAGATGACGATCCCCTCTCCCTGAAGGTGCTGAGCCGCCACCTGACTCAGCATGGCTATCGGGTTTCTACAGGCGCTTCGGGTGTGGAAGGATTGCGTCTGTTTGCCCAAGAGCAGCCGGATGTGGTGGTTTCAGATGTGGTGATGCCGGAAATGGACGGCTTCGAGTTTTGCCGACAACTGCGCCAACAGCGCGGCGGCGAGCTCGTCCCCTTCATTTTTCTCTCTTCGCGGGGAGAGATCGATGACCGGGTTCAGGGCTATGAGCGGGGGGCGGATGACTACATCATCAAGCCCTTTGAACCCCTGGAGTTGGTGGCCAAAATCGAGGCCCAGATTGAACGCTCCCGCCGCACCCAATCGGAAATTCTGCGGCTGATCCAACAGCAGTCCCAGCCAAAACCGGAAGCGGCCCCCCGACCCACTCCACCCGAATTGCCCCTGACCCCTGCCGAAGAGCGGGTCTTTCGGGAAGTCATTCGCGGCTTCACCAACAAGCAAATCGGCGAGAAGCTGTTCATCAGCCCGCGCACTGTGCAAACTCACCTGACCAACATCCTCAGCAAGCTTTCTTTGGAAAATCGCTCGCAACTGGTGCGTTTTGCCTACGAACGGGGCTACACCGCCGAAGAGGAGCCGGGCCAGAAGGGATCCCTTTCAGGCCAGGTGTAGCCTCAAAACAGCACGCGGTGCTTTTCGCACCCGGCAGGGGATCCGCTCCTTGCCCAAGCGGACAAATGCCTCGTAGCGATGGCAGCCGGAGAACCCATAATACTCCCCTTCCACTTCCAAAACCTCAATGGGCTCCTGCAGACCGATTGCTTCGATAGAAGCCATCAGCGCCCGAACCTTATCCGGATCCGTTTGCCGCGGCAAAGGGCGGCGAATTTGGGCAAGGGGAATCTCGCGAATCTGCGCCATGTTGAACTTTCTCCCTAAGCAAGCTACTTAATCATACTCGTTATGACTTTGCTCTATCAAGACTGGCAGAGGGGATGGATTCTCAGGCCAGAGCATGGCAGGATAACACCATTCCTCACTGCTCTCTCCCTCAGTAGCCAACCCAGCCATGTGGCAACTCCTCAAAGCCTTATGGGGAAAGATCGCCGGCCAAGCCCCCCCTGCACCCCCCGCTGCCGCGCCACGACCACCCCTTGACAAGAGGCTGGTTCAGCAGCCCTCTCCCCAGAATGTCCCTGCTGCAGAGGCCGCCCGCAAAGAAGAAGCCCCTGAGCCCACACCAGAACATCCCGCCCCAAAAGTTGCAGCAGCCCAACGGGGTGAGGAACCTGTGGTGTGGATCCCTTCTCAGGAGAAATCCCCAGACTCTGTGGCAGTAGAATCCCCCACCGGCCCGGCTCAACCCACCTCTACCGCCAAAAGCATCAGCAGCCTCTGGGCCATGACCGACACTGGATCCCGGATTTCCTGCATTGCTGCCACCACCGACAGTGGCCGTGCGGTCAGCTCCATTGCGACTGCTAGGCTCCGCCAATCGGAATAGCGACCGGGATCCCTCTGGCTCCAGAAAAAACTTCAGGGCAAGTCAGGAATAGCTCCCATCCATTTCCACCCGCTACTGCAGGGATCCCCAGGGGGCATTAGGCCGATAATGGACAGGTAGCGTTGGGGGTTCCAAGCATGCTGGAGATGATCTTTAACGGGGCCAACTGGTTTGCTTTGCCCTTTTGGGCAATGATGATTCTGTTGCCGGGTTGGAAGGTAACCCGCAAAGTGATGGAATCGCTTTTGCCCATCGCTATTTTGGCGGCGGTTTATTTGTATCTTTTGGTCACCGGGTTTAATGCCGATGTTCTCAAGGAATTTTCCGACCCTCAACTGTCTCTGACCAGCCTAACCGACCTATTCAGTCAACCCGCCGTTATGGCGACGGGATGGGTACACTACATCGTCATGGATTTGTTTGTGGGCCGCTGGATCTTCTTGGAAGGGTGGGATAAGCGAGTATGGACAACCCATTCCCTGATTTTGTGCTTGTTTGCCGGGCCTGTGGGTCTGCTCTCCCATTTGCTTACGGTGGCGATTGTACAAGCAACTCGCCAGAACCGGCCCAGTGCTCCTCAACCTGACAAAGGCACAGAAGTACCGCAAGAATCCATCTAGCCCCTGCTTGGCTTTATGGCTCTTTCCGATGCACAGGGTGCAAAATGAGCAGCGTGGGATCATCCTCGACCTCAACGTTGCTGCCACGCAGCTCCCCAGCGCTACGTACTCGCCAGCACACAGGGTGGTTCCCGAGTGCCTTTAGGTGCCGTTGTAAACAACAACCACAAAACCCACTGAGGTCGGATCCAACCGTCAGGCTGTCGGGTTTAGGGCCTACAGCCCGTTTACGCGAACAATGCGCCCTGTGCTGCTGTGGGCGAGAGCGGCTGACTACCCTGGCACTGCAGGCGGCGTAGCACAAAGCCGCTTTAAAGGGCGGGGCTTCAAACCCAGTTTTTCGGTAACCGAATTCTTGTATTCTGAAACCCTGACATACTCCCCGCCCTACTGGCTTGCTTCCGCGCAGCGATGGGACGGGGCCTCAAGCTCAGTCTTCGGGTAAACAGGAGTGCAAACCTCTCATGACTGCTACCTTTGTTCACACACCCTTGGCGCAAACTGTTCTGCCTCGCCCTTCCCGAACTCGGGATCTCCTGCTGGTTCTGGGGGGAAGTTTGTTCGTAGCTGCCTTGGCTCAGGTGCGGATCCCTCTGCCCTTCACGCCGGTACCGATTACCGGGCAAACCTTTGGGGTGATGCTGGTGGGGGCAGGCTTTGGGGCACGGCTGGGCTTTCTCACGTTGCTGGTGTACCTGCTGGAAGGGATCCTGGGATTGCCCTTCTTCAGCGGTGGCAGATCCGGGCTTGGCCACTTGGCCGGGGCGACGGGGGGCTACCTGTTGGCTTTTCCCCTAGCTGCGGGGCTGATGGGCTGGTTGGTGGAGCGCTGGGGCGTGGATCGCAACCCCTGGAAGATGGCGCTGGCGATGTTATCCTGCTCGGCTCTGATTTTTTTGCTGGGAGCCACTTGGCTGGGGGTGTGGCTGAACCAGAATGTTGAGCCCACCTCGATCTTGGCCGTCCTCAACAAAGGGGTCTTCCCTTTTATCCCAGGAGACTTGGTGAAGTGCGGACTGGCGGCAGTGCTGCTGCCCACCATCTGGCGCTGGGTGGGTCGGGAAAGGCCACCGGCAGACTCCTAGCCCACTGGGCAAGAGCAGCAACTCTTCTAAAGACCGCTCCGGCAAAGCAGAAGGGGCCTGGGATTAGCCTCGGGTCGGAAAATCTAAAAAAAAGATAACAGCTCCGAGGATTTGGCCTTTTTTCTGAGATTCTAAAAACTGTGCTCAATGCGATGTTCAATACGGCCTATTCATGGAGCTTTTCTTTATATTGCTCTAGAGTTTTATAAGTCGCTGACTGGTCGCGGCAGAGCCCCCTTGTGGGGCTTTTTATTTTCTATCTGCCGACCGGAAAAAGTTGAACTCAACCTACTATGGTCATTCCAAGCTATAATTTGATCTCTATAGACTCCCTAAATAGACGGGAACCCCGTCAGGCAACAGACGCGCCGGATCCCAGAAGCATCCCGGTGGGTAGTCATTCAGTCCTTGACGGGCACCTTCTTTTCCAGCCACTGAGCCACTTGATCCGCCAGATCAACTCCTTCCAACTGACAGAGTTCTCGCAGCATCGTTGGGCTGGTTACATTCACTTCGGTTAGTCGTTCCCCGATAACATCGATCCCGACAAAATACAGCTTCTCCTGCCTGAGCACCGGTGCCAAAGCCCCGCAGAGAGCCCGTTCTTTTTCGGTAATCTTGGTTTTTTCCACTCGACCGCCGGCAGCAACATTGCCCCGAAAATCGCCCTCTCCAGGGATCCGATTGACGGCACCCAAAGGCTCTCCTTCCAGCAGCAAAATGCGTTTGTCTCCTGCCGCCGCCTGTGGCAAATACTCCTGCACCATCACAGGCAGCCGACCAAATTGGGTGCTCATTTCAATCAACGAGTTGAGGTTTGGATCCCCGGCATTGACCCTCAGGATCCCTTCCCCACCTTTGCCACCCAAAGGCTTGAGCACCGCCTGTCCTTCCTGTTCGACGAACTGACGCAGCAGACGCTTGTTGCTGCTGACGCGGGTACGCGGGATCCACTCTTGAAATTGCAGGGCATAGAGCTTTTCGTTGGCCGAGCGGATCCCGGCAGGATGATTGAGCACCAGTGTGCGGCTGGGAGAGAGACGATCCAAAAGGTAAGTGGCATAGAGATAGGCCGCATCTACCGGCGGATCCTTGCGCATCCACACCGCCTGCATTTGGCTCAGGGGCAGCAGTTTCTGGTCTTTGACCTCATACCAGGGATCCGCTTGCAGATCCAACCGGATTTCCTCAAGGGATCCCCAAGTTTCCCCTTGATCCCAGTAGAGATCCGCCAGGCCCAGGCAGAAAATGCGGTGTCCCCGTTTCTGCAGAGCTTCCATCAGGGCAATGCTGGTGTCATGGCCCACCTGCAACTGAGGCAATGGATCGACAATAAAAGCTACCTGCATGGGAGGTGTGGTTCACTGACGAAAGGCTGCCCCGAGTATGCAACAAATCGGAGCCGATGGCTCTCCCCCGGTAGGCTGTTTCCACAAGAGAAGGCCCCCTCTGGAAAGCTCGATGCAGAGTTGTCTTTTTAATATCCTCTTAACCTCGACAGGCGACGCAAACGTTAGCTTGATAGGTGGGATCCCCAGTTGGCCCTCAGTTCTCGGCTGGGTTGACCGGATTTCTGGCCTAACCTGTGAGGAATGCTCCATCTGTGAGTGCTCCCCCTTCTCAACCCTCAGAGCCGGTTCGCATTGAAACCACGCGGGACTTGCTGGAAGCCTTGCGTGAGGGGCGCTCCCTGGTGGGTGCCAACCTGGAGAATGCCTACCTCTCGCGGGGCCTGTTCGACCGCATTCAGATGCCCAAATCCAATTTGACGCGGGCTAGCCTGCGCTCGATCAGCCTGCAGCAAGCCGACCTACGTCTGTGCAACTTTCGCCGCGCTGAGCTAGAGCGGGCCAATTTTACCGCCTCAGATCTACGGGGATCCAGCTTTAGCCAGGCTCTGGGGGACTACAGCAACTTTACCGCCGCCAAACTGGACAAAAGCAGCTTTCAGGGGGGCCGTTTCAGCCATGCCATCTTTCGCGAAGCCAGCTTGGTGGCTGCCAACCTAGCGGAGGGGAACTTCTTTGCCGCCGACTTCCGCCAGGCTAACCTATCTTGCTGCAACCTCTCCCAGGCCGCCTTGGTGAGTTGCCAGCTTCAGTTTGCCAACCTGGAACAGGCCATTTTGGTGGGGGCCAACCTACAGGATGCTCAGATTGAAGATACGCTCTTCAGTGGAGCCGATTTTACCGATGCCAAACTCTCCGACGAAATGCGCAAGCTCTTGATTGAGCGGGCCAGCGGCACCAACGAGCTTACCCAACGGGATACCCTCAACACCTTGCTGGCGGGATTGCAACCCAAGTCGCGTAAGCTTTTTGGCTTGCTGTGAGGTTGGAGCCGTCAAGGACAACCGGGCTAA
Source organism: Thermostichus sp. MS-CIW-36 (assembly GCF_054059035.1). NCBI lineage: Bacteria > Bacillati > Cyanobacteriota > Cyanophyceae > Thermostichales > Thermostichaceae > Thermostichus > Thermostichus sp. MS-CIW-36. The sequence continues at coordinate 59,359 of NZ_JBSSBR010000015.1, read as the reverse complement.
AGAGAAAACTCAAAACTGGTTGAGGTCGATCCCGGCTTCTCGGGCCATGGCTCCTATCCCTTTGGCCTTGAGGGTCTTCAGGGCCTTGGTGGAAAGGCGCAGACGAACAAACCGCTTACCCTCTTCCCACCAGATGCGCTTCCACTGCAAATTGACTTCCTGCAGGCGCTTGGTGCGCCGGTGGGAGTGGGAGATGGCAAAAGCGTTGTTGCGTTTCTTGTTGGTTAGTTGGCAGCGACGCGCCATGGGATCAAAGCAAACTCAGCCTAGCTATCGTAAGGCATCTTTTTGTTGGGCAGCAAGCTGAAGTTGACTTTGCAACTGGGCTAGCTCTGCCTTCAGTCGGTCAAAGGTTTGTTGGCAGTGGTTAACGCTTCTGAGGGGCAGCTCTTCGTTTTTGGCAATGCAGGTTACCTGTACAGAGCCGTCGGCAGCCTGGAGGGTGCGATCCACAAACACTTCCACCGTGACCAGTTTGGTGTAGGGATTTTTTCCGGGAGGCTCACCGGCCACCCAGTAATCAGGGCTGCTGTGGAGGACATTGAGTTGGCAGCGCTCCAAAACGGCGCGGATCGACTCGCTTAGCTGCTCGGCTGAGCCCACAAGCTGGGTAACGCAGGAGTATCGAGCCATAGGACAAGCAAGTCACTACGGTTATCCTACCATCAAGTTTTCGGCTCCTGCAGCCAAAGGCGAACCGGCAGAATTGCGCTCAAGAGTACTCTACACCGGCTCGGTCAACCCTGCTGCGAAGAGGCAAGTTACGTTAGAACATGAACAATGCCTTCCGGCTCTTTCCCCAGGAGAGTTGCAATGTCTAGGGTCTCCTGTTCTGTTCATTCTCTCTTGCTACTGGGATCCCTTGGCCTGGGTTGGATAGGCGTGTCTTTTGCCCACGCGCAGCCCTTTCAGGCGGGCGATTTGGACGGGGATGGCCGTTTGACGGTGCAGGATCTCAACCTGTTGGGGGCCTACTTGCGGGGAGAACGGGGACTGACCGACGACCAGATCCGAGCTGCCGATGTCGACCAGGATGGACGGATCACAGAAGCCGACTGGCAAGTGTTGCAGCAGCGCATTCAGGCAGCAACGGATGCGCCCACAGGACAGGTGCAGTTGGATTCCGCCTATTCGGGACAGGTGGTGGATCGGCTGACAGGGCAGCCCTTGGCCGGGGCGGAGGTGGCCATTCCGGGGGCGGGTATTTCGGTGCGCACCGATGCCCAGGGTCGGTTTCGCCTGCCAGGGCCGCTGCCGGCAGAAGAAATTTTGGTGGCGCGGCTGGAAAATTACTTGCCCTATTCCCAAAGTACAGGCAACGGTCAAGCCAGCGGGGATCGGCCTTGGCAACTGCAGTTGGAGCGCTGGGATCCCAACACAACTTTGGTACTGGAGGCGAATGTCATCCGCCTGGGGGATAACCAGTACTCGCCGGAATCGGCTGCCGCCGGGCAATTTTTGGGCCCTGCCCAAGGGGTGGAGATGACCCGCTCTTTCACTTTGCAACGCCTGCCTTCGCGCCCACCGGTTTTGCGGATTGGATCCCTGATTGGGTTGGATACAGCTGCCGCCTATCGGGCCGGTCAATCCCGGATCCCCAGTGCCAATATGTCTCCCATGCAGGTCATCCTGAACGGAGTGGAAGTCGAACAGATTCACCTGGGGGGAGATAACCTACAGATTCCCCTGCCGCTGCAACCTCTGCGCCTGGGCCTGAACACTGTTACCCTGCGCACTGGCAAAACCCTGATTCAGCCCCCCATGGTCACCCGTGGTCCCCAAGTGCCGATCAGCATTCCCCTTTTCGGGGGATCCCTGCACATCTCGGTGCCGCTGGGAGGTGATACAGTCATCCGGCACGGCGGAGCCTGGGTGGATCATGACGATGTGCAGTTGGCTAACGTAACCATCGAGATCCCCAACTGACCCTGCTCCGTTCAATGGTTTTACGGCCCATACCGTCAGCCAATAGCTTGGACGTTGAATCCAGGTTGAGCGGGCCACGGGGCCTGTCGGTCAAGAGGAACAAGTTTGAGCCTGCTTTCGATAACTGACTCGATATCTGATCCGTTTGCTCAACAAGGGAAATACGTTTGTCCAGCGATTGGAAGATTCCCCTTCCAACAGCCGGCATACTGCAGTTGCTGAATTGCTCCTCTTCGATGCCTCTGTGAGTTCTGTGCATCTTGCTCTTCAAGAGGGATCCCTGAGGTGGCCCATGTGAGTGAGGTGAAATCCTGGCAACCGAGCAGATCGATAACCCAAACTGAGGAGAGCTGACTATGAGTATGAGTATGAATAGGGCTTCTGCCTTCCCCTTAACCTGGCTGTGGACGGGATCCCTGGCCCTGGGGGTGACGGCCCTAGTGACCCGCCAAGTGATCTGGGGGCTCTTACCTTTGGCAGCAGCCTACCCTGCCATCCGCCGCCGCGAAGAACAGCTTGGCCAAGTTCTGGAACAGACCTGGACACAGCAGCAACAGACGGCAACCCAACTGGAGACCCTGCAAGCGCGTTTCGAGGTGCTGGACGCTCGGCTCACTGCTGAACCGTCCCTTCTGCAGCAGACCTTGGCTTCCCCGGCTGAAGCCATTCAAGAGCTCGAGCAGAAAGTAAAGGTTTTGGAGCCCATCTGGGTACAGCAGCAGCAGACGGCGGCCCAACTGGAAACATTACAAGGGCGGATCGACGCCCTCGAAGCTCGGCCCACGTCTCATCTGTCCGTGCGGCAACAGCTGGCCCCCATCACCCAGGCCATCCAGCAAATCCAGCAGCGGTTAAAAGCCGTGGAGCTGCGGTTGAATGCTCTGCCGGTATCCCAGCCCCAAGTGACTTTGGAGCAACTGGAGTTGGTGCAGGCGCAACTCCAACACCTGCAGCAGCTGGTGGCATCCCAGCCGAACCCTGCTTTTCCCCGCAAAGCCCTGGGGGTGTTCATCGACGCGGCCAATCTCCACGCCAGCGCCCAGCAGTGGGGATCCCATCTCGACTATCCCAGTCTGCTCAGCTGGCTGGCCCAGGGCAGATCCGAGATGGAAGTGCATATTTACACTGGGGTGGATCCCCGCAACCTAGCTCAGCGTCGTTTCCTGCGGGAGTTGAGAAAACAGGGCTATCGGGTGGTCACCAAGCCGGTGGTGATCCACGCCGACGGCAGCCGCAAAGCCAATCTGGATGGGGAGCTGATCGTGGACTTGATGGCGATGCACTCCCACTACGAGACGGTGCTGCTGCTGAGTGGGGATGGAGATTTTGTGCCGGCCCTCAAGCATATCCGCCGCCAAGGCTGCCGGCTGGAGGTAGCCGCCTACAGGCCGAACACGAACCCGGCGTTAATTCGGATAGCCGACCAGTTCGTGGATTTGTGCGCTTGGCAGGGGACAGGAACGCTGGTGCCGCTGCCTGCAAAACAGACTCCGGCCACCGGCTAAACCTTGCCATCTCAGCACAGTTACATCGATCCCTGACTCCCCTCTCCCAAGGCAGGGAGAGGGGCTGGGGGTGAGGGTAGGCGGCACAGCGTCTTAACCTTGTTTAAAGTGATCAGAAGTGCTCATCTTCTCTAACCATTTTCTGATTTGCAGTCTCAACGCCTGAGACTCGCTTGGATCAACCTTGCCCCAGCAGTCAACTTAACCCCAATTGGAGAGTCCAGATGTCAACGCAACTCACACAGCGGTTTGTGCAGGCAATGCACTATGCCCATCGCTGGCATGCTTCTCAGACCCGCAAGGGAACCGGGATCCCTTACCTCAGCCATCTGTTGGCCGTAGCAGCCATCGCCCTGGAGCATGGGGCGGATGAAGATGAAGCGATTGCCGCTCTGCTCCACGACAGCCTAGAGGACGGCCCCCACAACACAGGCGAGCCCCGGGCCCAGATTGAGCAACAGATCCGGGAGCACTTTGGAGAACGGGTGCTGCAGATCATCCTGGGATGTACGGATACCGAAAGCGATGGCTCCCGAGGCGAGCCCAAAGAAAACTGGAAAGAGCGCAAAACCGCCTACCTGAAGCACCTGGAAACGGCAAATGCCTCGGTTTTGTTGGTGGCCGCCTCTGACAAGCTGCACAACGCCCGCTGCATCTTGCGGGATTTTCGCCAACTGGGGGATAAACTCTGGCAGCGGTTTTCCGCCGGAAAAGAGGGATCCCTGTGGTATTATCGATCGTTGGCAGAGATTCTGAGGCGACGGCTGCCCGGCAATCTATCGGCGGAGCTTCAAGAGCTGGTGGCTGAGTTGCAATGCCAAGCTGGAGCGGTAATGCCTTGACAGAGACAAGCAGGGCTGAAGAAAATGCTGAGGGCAGCCCTATTCATCACACTTTTTGGGTCACGCACCTATGGTTCTCGCTGTTGGCACCCCTGCTCCTGGGTTCAACACCACTGACACCCAAGGCAACCAGGTTTCGCTGGCTGATTTTGCCGGCAAAACCGTTGTCCTCTACTTTTATCCCAAAGACGACACCCCCGGCTGTACCAAAGAAGCCTGTGGATTCCGCGACGCCTACGCCGACTACCAAAGCAAGGACGTGGTGGTGCTGGGGGTGAGCATGGACGACCAAGCTTCTCACCAAAAGTTCACCGAAAAGTACAACTTGCCTTTCCCCCTACTGGTGGATAGCAGTGGGGTGATTACCCGCGCCTACGATGTGGATGGGGGCGGCTATGCCAAGCGGGTGACCTACGTCATTGATGGCGAGGGCAAAATTGCCAAGGTCTACCAGAACATCAATACCGAAACCCATGCCCGCGATATTTTGGCGGATTTGGGTTTGTAGAAACGCTGCCTCTTTTCAGTACTCCTCGCTAGATCCCGGCCTTTGCGCATGAACGACGACATTCCGGTCGCCCGTCGCCAGTCCACTCCGGCGAAAAAAGCGCAAAGTTCGGTGCCTGCCCTGAGGTCCCGTCTAGTCTTGGGCCTGGTGCTGGTTGGGCTAGTGCTCCTGGCGGGTTGGGGGATAGAGAAGTTACCGGGATCCCAGCAGGCGGCGGATCCCCAAGTTCTGGAAGAAACCGGTCAGCCCCCTCTGCCGCAGCCAACTGTGCAGAATGGGCGACCTTCTCTGTTGGGGCACTATGCCTATTCCGAAGCCCCTGCAGACAGCTTGCGGGTGGTGGGCCACTACCACGGTCGTGAGGTGCGCCTACGCCAGGCGGCTGCTGAAAGTTACCTTCGCATGAGCGAAGCAGCTCAAGCTGCCGGGATCCGCCTTGTCCCCATTTCCGGGTTTCGCTCCATTGCGGATCAGGAATTCTTGTTTTTTCAATTGGCTCAATCCCGAGCCTTGCGACCCGAGGAACGAGCTGCTGTCAGTGCTCCCCCTGGCTACAGCGAGCACCACACTGGCTATGCCATCGACCTTGGGGATGCCGGGTTTCCGCAGTGGGATACTCAAGAAGCCTTTGAGACCACCCCGGCCTTCCAGTGGCTGCAGAGCAACGCGGCCCGCTTTGGCTTTGAGCTGTCTTTCCCCAGAAACAACCCTCAGGGGGTGAATTACGAACCCTGGCACTGGCGCTTTGTGGGCGACCGTGACAGCCTGGAGACCTTCTACGCTCCCCAAATCAAACCATTCCCAAATCAGCCCAATCAAACCGAGACCCCTACTCTCCCGTCTTCCAGAGGGAGAAGAGCTGGGAGTGAGGGCTGACTCCTTTGGGGAGAGAGGAAAGGGGGAGCTCCTTGGGACTACCGTCACGGCCCTCTCCCTTGCAGGAATCTCATTCCCCTCTTGAATGGGTTCACAAGCCTAAGCAAGCGGATGACGCGATTCGAACGCGCGACCGTCTCGTTGGCAACGAGAAGCTCTACCACTGAGCTACATCCGCGTCGGGAAATTTATGATGGCAAGTTTTGCGGTGGTTTGTCAAGTCAGGGATCCCTGGCGCATTTTGTTCCAGAATGAGAGAAGTTCATCTTTCTTTGCAGTTGCGCAAAGTCTGGGCGGGATCCCGGGCAGCGCCTGTTTGAGGGTATTGCTATGCGGGTAGCCATTATTGGGGCCGGATTGGCCGGGTTGGTGACGGCAGTCGATTTGGTTGAAGCAGGACACGAGGTGCAGCTCTACGAGGCGCGGCCTTTTGTCGGCGGCAAGGTGGGATCCTGGCAGGATGCCGATGGCAACCACATCGAGATGGGGCTGCACGTTTTTTTCTGCAACTACAGCAATTTGTTTGCCCTGATGAAAAAGGTGGGGGCCTACGAGAACCTGCTGCCCAAGCAACACACCCACACCTTTGTCAACCGAGGTGGGCAAACGGCCAGTCTGGATTTTCGCTTTCCCCTGGGGGCGCCTTTCAACGGCCTCAAAGCTTTTTTCACCACCGAGCAGCTCTCTTGGGCGGACAAGCTGCGCAACGCCTTGGCGCTGGGCACCAGCCCTTTGATTCGCGGCTTGCTGGACTATGAAGGGGCAATGCGGCAAATTCGCGCCTTGGATCGGATGAGCTTTGCCGATTGGTTTCGGCGGCATGGGGGATCCGAAGGTAGCCTGAAGCGGATGTGGAACCCGATTGCCTATGCCTTGGGCTTTATCGATACAGAGCAGATTTCTGCCCGCTGCATGCTGACGATCTTTCAGATGTTTGCCAGCAAAACAGAGGCCTCCAAGCTCAATTTCCTCAAGGGATCCCCGGACACCTACCTCACTCAGCCCATCGTCCGCTACATCCAAGCCCGCGGGGGCCAGATCCACACCCGCAGAGGGGTCAGCCGCATTGAAGTGAACGACTCTCCTCCCTACGCGGTGACCGGCTTGCTCTTGGCCAATGGAGAGCGGGTGGAGGCAGATGTGTACGTGTGCGCAGCGGCGGTGGAAGGGGCCAAGCGGCTGATCCCGGAAGTGTGGCGGCAGTGGCCACAATTCGACAACCTCTACAAGCTGGAATCCGTACCTGTGGCCACGGTGCAGTTGCGCTTCGATGGCTGGGTGACGGAGCTGAACCCCCAAGGCCAGGCCAAACGAGCCAGCCAACACCCAGAGGCTCTGGGTATCGACAATCTCCTCTACACTGCCGATGCCGATTTTTCCTGCTTTGCCGATCTGGCCCTCACCAGCCCCGCCGACTACTACAAACCCGGCCAGGGATCCCTGCTACAATGTGTGCTCACGCCGGGGGATCCCTTCATAGCCATGCCCAACGAGCAAATTGCCCAGCACGTGCTGCACCAAGTCCACGAGCTGTTTCCTTCATCCCGGCAACTGAACATGACCTGGTACAGCGTGGTGAAACTGGCCCACTCCCTCTACCGAGAGGCACCGGGCATGGATCCCTATCGCCCACAGCAAAAGACCCCAATACCCAACTTCTTTTTTGCCGGCAGCTACACCGCCCAAGACTACATCGACAGCATGGAAGGGGCCACCCTCTCCGGCCACCTGGCTGCTCAGGCCATTCTGGCTGCCCACAGGGATCCCTGATAGGAGCATGACTCTAGTCAATAATAAGCTCAACTATACTGAAAATAATGTATAATATGTTCAGTACGGATTACTACCAGTTGATCTTTCTGTTTACTTTCGAGTCTGCCAACATGGTAGCCAAAGCAAAGCAGAAAATTGGTAGTAAGACGACACGGAAACTGCGCTTTGGGTATTCTACTCAAAGCTTTGCGGGATACCGCCATTCTGGTTGGAAACAAACAGAATGCTATCGCTGCATAGTTGAACAGTGATGTTCAGCAGTGTTCAGCGTAAATGTATCAGGACTTAAAACCGGCTTAAAACCGTCGTGAAGCCGCTTGCCAACTCCAAACTGCTGTCTCCTTTTATGGAAGAAGGGGACTTTTGCTGTGGGAAAAGAGCTGGAAGTGAGCGCAACATAGCAATGGGGAGCTGGAACAGGCTCCGCTCGCAGCTCTGGAAACCCGCAGTTTATGGCTCGACTGGAAGATCTCACCCCTGGCGCCAAGGTCAAAGGGATCCTGCCCAATCAAACCGTTGCCATCGTGAGTGTGAGGTGGTACGGCAGCAGCACCATCGAGGCCATCTACAAAGACACTCAGGGGCGTCTCCATTCAGAGCTTCTGTTTCGGGATAAAGAGCCAACCCTAGAGGTGGTAGCCGAGGGATCCCTTGGCAACTTCGAGGGAGACGGCGCCTTATTTCGCCTAGCTTCAGAGGCCTATCGGATTCGGCTGGCGCACCTGTTTGATCCCTTGCTGGCCGTTCACACCTCTCTGGTAGAACCCCTGCCCCACCAGATCAGCGCCGTCTATGGGGAAATGCTCACGCGGCAGCCGCTGCGGTTTTTGCTGGCCGATGACCCAGGTGCCGGCAAAACCATCATGGCAGGGCTTTTGGTTAGAGAGCTATTGATTCGAGGTGACTTGCACCGCTGTCTCATCGTTTGCCCGGGGAGTCTAACGCTGCAGTGGCAAGATGAGATGGTGCAAAAGTTTCATTTGCCCTTTGAGATCTTGACCAACGATCGCATTCAAGCCGCCCGAACTGGCAACCCTTTCCTGGAGATACCTCTTCTCATTGCCCGCCTCGATAAGCTCAGCCGAGATGAGGCCCTGCAGGAGAAACTGAGGCAAACTGATTGGGATCTGGTTATTGTTGATGAGGCCCACAAACTCTCCGCATCCTTCTTTGGGGGAGAAATCAAAGAAACCAAGCGTTACAAGCTGGGCAAGTTGCTCTCGCAGCTAACACGCCACTTTTTACTGATGACAGCCACTCCCCACAACGGTAGAGAAGAAGACTTTCAGCTTTTTTTGGCTTTGCTGGATGGGGATCGCTTTGAGGGGAGATTCCGAGATGGAGTTCATACCTGTGATGCCTCGGATTTGATGCGGCGGCTGGTGAAAGAAGACCTGCTCAAGTTCGATGGCAAGCCTCTCTTTCCCGAACGGCGAGCTTACACCGTCCAGTACGTCTTGTCTGACCTGGAAGCCAGGCTCTATAAGGAAGTGACCGATTACGTGCGCGAAGAGTTTAACCGCGCGGAAGCTTTAGAGCAAGGTAGCCGCAAAAGGACGGTCGGTTTTGCTTTAACCATCCTGCAACGTCGGCTAGCCTCTTCTCCAGAAGCGATCTACCAATCCTTGCTGCGAAGACGAGAGAGACTGCAGCGGAAGCTAAAGGAAGAACAATTGCGCAGCCGGGGAGACAACCTTGCTTTTACCACTTCCCTGCTAGACGAAGAAGGCTGGGATGAGGATTTTGAAGACTGCCCTGCTGAAGAGCGGGAACCGCGAGAAGAAGAGCTGGTAGATCAGGCAACTGCCGCCCGCACAATTGTCGAGCTGCAGGCAGAAATTCAGCGGCTGCAGGAGCTGGAAAAATTAGCCTTGCAAGTGAGACGTAGCGGCAAAGACCGCAAGTGGGAGGAGCTATCGAAACTCTTGCAAAATCAGGGGGAGATGTTTGATGCCGGCGGACATCGGCGCAAGTTGGTTATCTTCACCGAACATCGAGATACCCTCAACTATCTGGCTGACCGAGTGGGGAACTTGCTGGGCCAACCGGAAGCGGTGATCACCATTCACGGCAGCATGGGTCGAGAAGAGCGCAAAAAAGCCGAGGAAGCCTTTAAACAGGATCCCGCCGTTCAAGTACTCATTGCTACCGATGCTGCGGGAGAAGGGATCAACCTTCAACGGGCCCACCTGATGGTGAACTACGACCTGCCTTGGAACCCCAACCGCCTGGAGCAGCGCTTTGGGAGAATTCACCGCATTGGTCAAACTGAGGTCTGCCACCTGTGGAACCTAGTGGCCGAGGAAACGCGGGAAGGAGATGTCTACTTGGCTTTGCTGAAAAAAATAGAAATCGAGCAAAGGGCCTTGGGGGGCAAGGTCTTCGATGTCCTGGGCAAAGCGATTGCCGGTCAAGAACTGCGAGAGCTGCTAATCGAGGCCATTCGCTACGGGGATCGTCCAGAGGTCAAGGCCCGACTCAATCAAGTGATTGCAGATCGCCTAGACCACGAGCGGCTCAGGGAACTCCTGGCAGAACGCGCCCTGGCCCACGACTCGATGGATACGACCAAAGTGCAGCAAATCCGGGCGGAAATGGAGCGAGCCGAGGCCCGCAAGCTCCAGCCTCATTTCATTGCCTCCTTCTTCCTAGAAGCTTTTCAACGCTTGGGTGGCACCATTCGAGAGCGGGAACCCAAACGCTATGAAATTACCCATGTGCCGGCAGCAATTCGCAATCGCGACCGCCAGACTGGGTTGGGCGCACCCATCTTAAAAAAATACGAGCGGATTACCTTTAACAAAAACCTCATCAGCGTCCCCAACAAGCCCCCGGCAGAGTTCATCTGCCCAGGCCATCCCCTGCTGGATGCCACTCTGGACTTGGTTTTGGAGCAACACCGAGATTTGCTCAGACAGGGATCCATCCTCGTCGATGAAAACGATCCCGGCGAAACACCACGGATACTGGTGTACCTAGAGCATGCCCTTCAGGATGGGCGCCTAGACCGAAATGGCCAGCGACGGGTTATCTCCCGACGGATGCAATATGTGGAGATCTTTCTCCCCGCTCCCCAAGGGCTAGGAGGAGGAGAGAGCGTCAGGGTAAGAAGCGCCGGCTATGCTCCCTACTTGGACTACCGGCCCCTAACTCCCGCAGAGCGCGACCTTGTGAAAGCGAAAGCTGGATCCCACATCCCCCAGCTCTCGGCTTCAGAGGTAGAAAGCCAAGCCATCGCTTACGCCATTGAGCGTTTAGTTCCCCAGCGTTTCCAGGAAATCAAAGCTCAGCGGGAAGAATTGATCAACAAGACGGAGCTGGCTGTTAAAGATCGCCTCACCCGAGAAATTAACTACTGGGATCATCAAGCTGCACAGTTGCGGCTGCAAGAGCAAGCCGGCAGGCCCAACGCCAAGCTCAACTCTGCCAAGGCTCAGCAGCGGGCGGATGAGTTGGCGGATCGCCTTCAGAAGCGCCTATCGGAGTTGGAGCAGGAGCGCCAGCTATCCTCCTTGCCGCCGGTGGTAACCGGGAAAGCCTTGGTGATCCCCATCGGACTGCTGCAGCGGCTACAGGGCAAGCGAGGGTCAACCCCTACCACCTTTGCCCGCGAAACCCGGCGAGTAGAACAAGCAGCAATGGCTGCCGTTATGGCCATAGAGCGGGCGTTGGGCTACGAACCTCGTGATGTCAGCGCTGAAAACCTGGGCTATGATATCGAATCCGCTGGAAGGGAAGGCCTTCGCTTCATTGAAGTCAAAGGCAGAGTTGAGGGAGCAAAGACGGTAACCGTTACCAAAAATGAAATCTTGACAGCTCTCAACAAACCCGACCATTTCATCCTGGCTTTGGTAGAAGTGCCAGCCGATCCCGCCTTTCCAGAAGGGGATGCCTTCAGGGTAAAGACCCCTGCAGGCACCTACACCGTGCCGGGCGAAGGCTGCCAGGTGCGGTATGTGCGGCGGCCTTTTCAACGGGAGCCGGATTTTGGGGCCAGTAGCGTCAACTATGATTGGAAAGAATTGTGGAATCGAGGAAGGGATCCCAAATAGATACTAACTTTCATTGGTAGGATGAATTCATGCTACTGGAATTGCGGCAAATCCATGTTCCAGCAGGTCAGCGAGTTGTCTTGCAGCCCAACATGGCTTGTCCCAAATCAAGATGCCTTAGTTGCTCTTGAACAGGCTGGAGCCATCTTTTCGTTGAGCCCGCCTTCCCCTCAGACTAAACTCTAAACTGCAGCCTGTTTAACCCGAGTAAACTACCCGACACCAACCGCTAGGCGGTACGGAGCGGGCTTTTAGTAGCCCTGCAGTTAGCAAGCCAACCACGTTCGCGAAGCGAGCCGTAGGCTTGACCTCTGGGGTGGTTTACAGCACCCCCAATCGACCGTTACCAGTGCCTTAAACAACCGTTTCTGGTGTCCGCAGTATTATTATAGCATTCCTCCCGACACCGACCCTACGGGTACAGTGCGGGGCTCCTGCAATTTCTAGCTGACCTTTGTCTAATGAGCCGCCGCAAGAAGCTGATTGAAGTTGCCCTGCCCCTCGAAGCCATCAATCTGGAATCGGCTCGCGAGAAATCCATCCGCCATGGTCACCCCAGCACCCTACATCTCTGGTGGGCGCGGCGACCCCTAGCAGCCTGTCGGGCAGTGCTCTGGGCTTCCCTGGTCGATGACCCTTCCAGTTGGCCGGACAAGTTCCCCACCGAGGCCGACCAAGAGCGAGAGCGGCAGCGGCTGTTCAACATCCTGGGCCGCATAGAGATCGAACAGGGGAAGCGGGTCGTGCGGGGTCTGGTGTCCTGGGATGACGTGAACAGTCCAAACTCCGGCGTGCTGGAGGCAGCGCAGCGAGAAATTGCCCGATGTCTAGCCTGGGATCGAGGAGAAGAGCCCCCTACGGATCCGGCAGCCGTTAGAGAATACATCGCCAAGTACGCGCCGCCCGTTTACGATCCCTTTGCCGGTGGCGGATCCATCCCGTTGGAAGCGCAGCGCTTGGGGTTAGAGGCCCATGCCAGCGATCTCAACCCGGTGGCGGTGCTGATCAACAAGGCATTGATCGAGATTCCACCGAAGTTTAAGGACAAAGCCCCCATCAACCCTGAAGATCGGGCTAAGAAGCACATCTCAGCCTGGCGGGGTGCCCAAGGATTGGCAGCAGATGTCCGGTATTACGGGGCTTGGATGCGGGAACAAGCCTTTGAGCGCATTGGACATCTCTATCCTCCCTGTTCAAACCCCTTAGGCACAGAGGAGTTGACGGTGATTGCCTGGTTGTGGGCGCGGACGGTGACCTGTCCAAATCCAGCCTGCCGCTGTCAGATGCCGTTGGTGCGATCGTTTCAGCTTTCGACGAAGAAGGGGAAAGAGGCTTGGGTAGAGCCGGTGGTGGTGAATGGGGGAGAGAGCGCTTCTGCTCCCTCGATCCGGTTTGTGGTCAGGTCAGGTAAGGGCAAAGCGCCGGAGGGAACCGTAGGCCGCAAAGGAGCACGCTGCATTGCCTGCGGAACACCTGTACCACTGGAGTACATCCGCAAAGAGGGTCAGGCCGGACGCATGGGAGCGCAACTGATGGCCATTGTGGCGGAGGGACAAAATGGCAGGGTGTATCTATCACCTCAACAAGAACACGTTGAAATTGCTGAATCAGCACAACCCACTTGGAAACCAGATGCCAATTTACCCCATAATCCAAGGGATTTTAAGACTCCCAACTATGGGATGAGGAAAATCTCAGATCTCTTCACCCCTCGGCAACTGGTGGCCCTCACCACTTTCAGCGACTTGGTGGCGGAAGCACGGGAAAAGGCCATCGCCGATGCCAAGGCGCTACGCACCGCTGACGCGACCGCCGCCGGACTCCCCGATGACAACGTGCCCTTGGCTGAGGGTGGAGCAGGAGCTAGAGCCTATGGAGAGGCGATTAGTGTTTATTTGGGAATGGCTTTGAGTCGTTTAAGTGATATTTGTAACTCACTATGCATGTGGGAAAATACGAAAACCCAAGTCCGACACTTATTTACTCGACAAGCTATTCCCATGCTTTGGGACTATGCAGAACCAAATATATTTTCAAATTCTGCTGGAAATTTTGAAATTAGTTTAGGAAGTCTACTTAGAGTTGTTGAGAAGTTAGATGATTTTACTAACGGACAAATCACCCAACACGACGCAACAGTCCCTCACGCTCATGACGCCGTCCCAAAAATTATCTCCACTGATCCTCCCTACTATGAAAACATTAGCTATGCCGATTTATCGGACTTCTTCTATGTTTGGCTGCGCCGTTGTCTCAACTCTGTATACCCCGATCTTTTTAGCACTCTTTTGGCTCCCAAGGATCAAGAGTTGGTAGCTACTCCCTACCGTTTTAGTGGAGACAAGCAAAAGGCTAAAGAGTTCTTCGAGGCAGGATTAAGTAAGGCTTTTAACCGAATTCGCGGCATTTCTCATGCCGATTACCCGCTCACGGTTTACTACGCCTTTAAGCAAACGGAAGAAGACACCTCTCCCCAAGGACAAGGGGAAGATGAAGAGGATGATGACACGGACAAGCCTATCCCCCTCTCCCGTACTGGTAGGGGAGCCAGGGGTGAGAGCCCAGAGCGCATGAGTGGCCGAGTCTCTACGGGTTGGGAAACCATGCTCGAAGGCTTGATCAGGGCTGGGTTCACCATTGACGGCACTTGGCCTCTGCGAACCGAACTCGCTAACCGCATGATTGCATCTGGCACTAACGCCCTCGCTTCTTCCATCGTTCTAGTCTGCCGTCCTCGTCCTGCCGATGCGCCCAAGGCTACCCGTCGCCAATTCCTTGCCGAGCTGAAGCGCGAGCTGCCCAAGGCGCTTAAACTTCTGCAGCAGGGCAGCATTGCTCCTGTGGACTTGGCCCAAGCCAGCATCGGCCCCGGCATGGCCATCTATTCCCGCTACGCTGCAGTTTTGGAAAGCGATGGCTCGCCCCTGACCGTCCGCACTGCCCTGCAACTGATCAACCAGTACCTAGATGAATATCTCAGCGAACAAGAAGGGGAATTGGATGAGGGCAGCCGCTGGGCCACCACTTGGTTTGCCCAATATCAATTTGAGCCAGGCCCCTACGGGGAAGCAGAAGTCCTCAGCAAGGCCAGAAACGTCAGCATTGAGTCCCTTGAGGAACTTGGGATCCTAGAAGCCAAGGCCGGCAAGGTGCGGTTGTTGAGAAGAGAGGAAATAGCCCAGAGAAAAGAAAAGGGAGCAGATTCCCTCTCCTTGCTCCTTGCTTCCTCCGCCTGGCTCATCACCCAGACCCTCATCCACACCCTCGATCAGAAAGGGGAAATGGAAGCCGCCGCTCTCCTGGCTAGCTTGGCAGATGGAGGTGCAGTGGCCCGCGACCTTGCCTATCGGCTCTATACCCTCTGCGAAAAGAAAGGCTGGACTCAAGAAGCCCTAGCCTATAACACTCTCGTCATTGCCTGGCCGGAAATTAACCGGCTAGCATCCGAAATAAAGAAAAAGCAGCATGATCCTTTCCAGCCCAGCTTGCTTTAGTTCCCTACCTCTGGGGGAAGCAAAGCGTGACATACTCCCATCGCTGACCCTACGGGTACAGTGCGGGCTTCTCGCTTCATCGGGGAGCCTACGCAAGAACCCTCCACGAGCAGACACGGAATGCCCTACCGCGTAGTTGCACCAGATTCCGGCAAAAGCCGTTTTGTGCAAGTACTCCCATCATACACCATGTGGGGGTATCTGTATCCCGACACTGACTCTACGAGTACAGTGCGGGGCTTAGCTACCCCCACACCCCCATAAGCTAAAAGACCTCAGAGATTTCTATCCTTACACCCAACCAGACGATGGTCACCCTCCAGCTTCGACAACTCACCATCCCACCCGGCCAGCGCCTGCTGATTCACAATCTGAATTGGTTAGACTTTGAAGCCATCCTAGATGAGCTGGGCGAAAAGCGAGCCAGCCGCATTGCCTACAGCGATGGGATATTGGAAATCAGAATGCCCTCACCCAAGCATGAGCGAGAAAAATCCATCATTGGAGACATTGTCAAAATCTTGCTAGAGGAACTGGAAGTTGACTGCGAATGTTTTGGGTCAGCTACCTTCAAACAGCAAGCAATGAACTACGGGATCGAACCTGATGAATGCTTCTATATCCAAAATCACCAGGCCGTGATTGGCAAAGATCGGCTGGATCTATCTGTTGACCCGCCTCCGGATCTGGCCATCGAAGTGGATGTTACTTCCAAAACCCAGATTGAGGCTTACACCCGCCTAGGAGTGCCCGAACTTTGGGTTTATCAAGGCAACCAGCTAACCATCTACATCCTGCAACCCGGCCAATATCAGGCTTCTGCCACCAGCCCAACCTTTCCTCAGCTACCGATTTTAGAGTGGGTGCCAGAAGTCTTGGCCCAAAGTCGAGATCTGGGTAGAAGTCCAGCCCTTCGTGCCCTTCGCCAAAAAATACGCTCCATCTTAGGGAATTAATACGAGCCATAGGCCACGTACTCTGAGAGTTTTGCCCAAAGAAGATGATGCTTGCCCTCAACCTGCAACCGGCTTTGAATTTAACCGATGAAGTTTTCGAACAGCTTTGCCGGCAAAATCCTGAGCTGCGCCTGGAACGCACCGCCCAAGGAGAACTGATCGCCATGGCTCCTGCAGGCAGCGAAAGCAGCCGTCAAAACTTGAGCCTCAGCGCCCAGCTCTGGCAGTGGAACCGGCAAACCCAGCTTGGTGTAGCCTTTGACTCCTCTGCAGGTTTTGCCCTGCCGAATGGGGCCATCCGCTCTCCCGATGCCGCTTGGATTGCCAAAGAGCGCTGGCAGCAGCTTACCCCAGAGCAGCGCCGTCGCTTTGCTCCTCTTTGCCCTGACTTTGTGCTGGAACTAAAGTCTCCTACTGACGAGCTGGCTATCCTTCAGGCCAAGCTGCAGGAGTACCTGGACAACGGATCCCAACTGGGCTGGTTAATTGACCCAGAAAAGGGCCAAGTTTACGTCTATCGCCCAGGTCAGCCGGTACAGGTTTTGGAGCGACCTGCTAGTTTGTCTGGGGATCCGGTTCTCCCTGGCTTTGTTGTGGATCTCACTTTAATCTGGGAGTAGCGCCCCCGGGCCCTGAGTTGCTCTGCAGGCAAAGCTTATGATTGCCCTCAACCTGCAACCGGCTTTGAATTTAACCGATGAAGTTTTCGAACAGCTTTGCCGGCAAAATCCTGAGCTGCGCCTGGAACGCACTGCCCAAGGAGAACTGATTGCCATGGCCCCTGCAGGCAGCGAAACTGGATTCCGCAATGCCGACCTGCTGGGCCAACTGTGGCAGTGGAATCGAGGCAAGAACTTAGGTTTTGTCTTTGACTCTTCCGCGGGCTTTGCCCTGCCCAATGGGGCCATCCGCTCTCCCAATGCCGCTTGGATTGCCAAAGAGCGCTGGCAGCAGCTTACCCCGGAGCAGCGTCGTCGCTTTGCTCCTCTTTGCCCCGACTTTGTGCTGGAACTGAAGTCCCCCACTGACGAGCTGGCTATCCTTCAGGCCAAGCTGCAGGAGTACCTAGACAACGGATCCCAACTGGGCTGGCTGATCGATCCAGAAAGCCAGCGGGTTTACGTCTACCGCCCAGGTCAGCTGGTGCAAGTTTTGGAGCGGCCTACTAGCTTGTCTGGGGATCCGGTTCTCCCTGGCTTTGTTGTGGATCTCACTTTAATCTGGAAATAATCGACCCACCCCCTAACTTCAATTTCATTCAATCACTTATGGCTATCAGCAACCACGAACGAGTTGGACGCGCCCTCAACCTTCTGCGGCAGGGGCTTTATCCTTTTGTCGTGCGGGAGATGCAAGCCTTCCATGGAGAGAAGTGGCTGACAGTTGTCGCCGACAACCTGCCCGAGAGCTCTCCCAAATTCAAAAGTCCTGAGCAGATCCTGGAGGAAGATGTTTTGGCGCTGCTGACTCTCATGTGGGAGCAGTGGAACACCGTCTTCAGGCAAACTCTGGGACAAGCGGAGCGCACCCTAGTCAGCGAGCTGCGCAATACCCGCAACACCTGGGCCCACACCTGCACTTTTGGTTTTGACGATGCCTATCGCGCCCTCGATAGCGTTGCCCGACTGCTGAGCGCCATTGCTGCCCCCCAAGCTGCCGAAGTTGAAAAACAAAAACAAGAGCTACTGCGACTGCGCTTCGAAGAACAGGCCAAGCGGGAAAGCCGTCGCGCTATGGGATCCCCTACAGAAGGTCAGCCCCAGGCTGGCCTCAAGCCCTGGCGCGAGGTTGCCACTCCCCACCCCGATGTGGCTTCAGGTCGCTTCCAACAAGCCGAATTTGCCGCCGATCTTTGGGAAGTCTACCTGGGCGAAGGTTCGGATGAGTACCGGGATCCCGTCGAGTTCTACCGCCGCACCTACCTTACCGAGGGATTGCAACAACTGCTCACCAATGCCCTGAAGCGCCTCAGCGGCCAAGGGGGGGATCCCGTGATAGAGTTGCAGACCAACTTTGGCGGCGGCAAAACCCACGCCATGCTTGCCCTCTACCACCTCTTTGGAAGAGGGGCTAGGGGTGAGGGCCCCCTACCCGGCACAGAGTCTCTTCTCCAAGCCGTCGGCCTGCAGAGACCACCTCAAAACGTCAGGATAGCCGTCCTGGTGGGGAACAAGCTCCAGCCCAGCGGCATTCCCTCCTACAAGCCTGAGCACGCCCAGCAAAACCGCCCCCTGATCCGCACCCTTTGGGGGGAGTTGGCCTGGCAACTGGGAGGTGCCGAAGGCTATGCGCGGGTGCAGCAGGCCGACGCAACTTCCACCAACCCCGGCGATGCGCTTAAAGTCTTGTTCAACCGCTATGCCCCTTGCCTGATCCTAATCGATGAGTGGGTGGCCTATGCTCGCCAACTCCACGACAGCCCTGACCTAGCCGGCGGCAGTTTCGACACCCAGTTTACCTTTGCCCAAACCCTGAGCGAATCGGCCAAGAACGCAAAAGATACACTGCTGGTGGTGAGCCTTCCTTCTTCGGATATCGAAATTGGCGGGGAGCGGGGCAAAGAAGCTCTGGTTCGCCTGAGAAATGCCATTGGCCGGGTGGAATCCCCTTGGCGGCCCGCGAGCGCTGAAGAAAGCTTTGAAATTGTCCGCCGCCGCCTGTTTCAGCCCCTCACCAATCCCGAGCTATTTGTGCAGCGGGATGCCGTGGTGAAAGCGTTCATGGATCTCTATCGCAGCCAAAGCCAGGAATTTCCCAGCGAGTGCAAAGAAAGTGACTACGAACGCCGCCTCAAGGCTGCTTATCCCATTCACCCAGAGCTGTTTGACCGCCTTTACTCCGACTGGTCTACTCTCGACAAGTTTCAACGCACCCGCGGTGTGCTACGGCTGATGGCCAGGGTCATCCACACCCTCTGGGAGCGAAATGACCGCAGCCTGATGATCCTGCCCGCCCACATCCCCATGGACGATCAACAGGTACAAGCAGAGCTGACCCGCTACCTAGACGACAACTGGCTGCCGGTAATCGACAAAGACGTGGATGGCCCCACTTCCCTGCCCCTGACTCTCGACCGAGATCACCCCAACCTGGGCCGGTATTCCGCCTGTCGCCGGGTTGCCCGCACCATCTACATGGGATCCGCCCCCACCCTGCGGGCCGCCAACCGCGGCATTGAGGAGCGCCGCATCAAGCTGGGCTGCGTGCAACCGGGAGAACACCCCATCACCTTCGGCGATGCCCTGCGGCGGCTATCCGACCAGGCAACTTACCTATACGGAGATGGCAGTCGCTACTGGATTTCCACCCAGCCCAACGTCAACCGCACTGCTCAGGAGCGAGCCGAGCAACTGTTGAGGGACGAGCCCCACACCCTCTGCCAAGAGATCATCCGGCGCCTCAAAGCCGACAGAAATCGCGGTGAGTTCAGCGCCGTTCACGTTGCCCCCGACTCCACTGCCGATATTCCCGACGATCCCACTTTAGGCGTGCGGCTGGTGATCCTGCATCCTCAGTATTCCCATAGCCGGGGTAGCCAGGATAGCCCTGGGCGAGTCTGGGCTGAGCAGGCCCTCCAGCGTCGCGGCAGCGGCCCCCGCTACTACAGGAACATGCTGCTGTTTTTGGCGCCCGACAAAACCCGCCTGGAAAGCCTAGAACGCAATACCGCCCAATACCTAGCTTGGAAAGGGATCCTGGAAGACAAAGATCTCCTCAACCTAGATGCCTTCCAAACCGACCAAGCCGATACCAAGCTGCACCAATCCGAGGCTGCTGTTGAGGCTGCTCTGCGGGAAACCTATCAATGGCTGCTGATCCCAGCCCAGCCTGATCCCCAAGGCAGTCTAGAGTGGAAAGAATGCCGACTGCAGGGGCAAGATTCCCCCATTTTGCAAGCCAGCCGCAAAGCTGTCCACGAGGGGGATCTGGTTACCGCTTACTCTGCCATCACCCTCCGCCTGGATACGCTGGATAGATTCCTCTGGCGCGAGGCTGATCACATCGATCTCAAACGACTGTGGGAATGCCTGGCCCAGTACCTCTACCTACCCCGCTTGAAAGACCCATCCGTTCTTCTAAGAGCTGTAGAAGACGGGGTAGCCTCAACTGCTTGGGAGGATAGCTTTGCCTACGCAGAGGCCTTCGATGAGTCCAAAGGCAAATACCTCGGCTTGCAAGTGGCAGCCATAGTCAAGCCCAGCATCGGTTCCAACAGCCTGCTGGTCAAGCCAGAGGTTGCCCGCCGTCAATTGGAAGCCCTTCAAGTTCCTTCCCCAAAGGCGCCCTGCATCTTCCCAGACAGCACTCCGCCTCTTCCTGGCCCCGGCGAGGAGGATTCCCCAGTTACGAATCAAGGAAATCAAGTTTCCCAGCCGGCGTTGCCGAGGCGATTTTACGGCAGGGTGGAAATGGATCCCCTGCGGGTCAACAGAGATGTTGCAACCCTTGCCGACGAGGTCATCCGGCACCTGACCAATCTGCCAGGAGCCACTGTCAAAATTACCCTGGAAATCGACGCGGAAATACCGGAAGGCTTACCGGAGAGCGTGAGGCGCACGGTAGCGGAAAACTGCCGAACCTTAAAGTTCTGCACCCTGGAGTTCGAGGACAATCCGCATAGTCATTTTTAAGCGGGAATGAAACTTTTTCCTTAGCATTGTGCACTAGCTGATACATTTACGCTGAACACTGCTGTTCGCTTGCGTGGCGTAGCCACACATCACTGTTCAACTATGCAGCGATAGCATTCTGTTTGTTTCCAACCAGAATGGCGGTATCCCGCAAAGCTTTGAGTAGAATACCCAAAGCGCAGTTTCCGTGTCGTCTTACTACCAATTTTCTGCTTTGCTTTGGCTACCATGTTGGCAGACTCGAAAGTAAACAGAAAGATCAACTGGTAGTAATCCGTACTGAACATATTATACATTATTTTCAGTATAGTTGAGCTTATTATTGACTAGAGTCATGCTCTCTCCCTTTGCCTGGAGGTGGTGGTTGTGGCAGCGGCGCGGAACGCTGGGGCGGCACCGTGGAGCATGCCTCTAACCCCCAAAACCCTGAACTTTGCTGAATTTACTGAGCTTTAGGCGGTTTGGCAAAAGTCATTGAGAGGGATATAGTAGACCAAGTTTCCCCCTGATCCTTGAGTCCACCGCAACGGTTGCCGGGAAGTGAAGGGGGAAAGCGCTCGGGGGGTATTCCTCAGGGCTTTGCGGGATACCGCCTTCCTGCTCAGAGATAGGCAGGATGCGATCGCTTCTTTCCTGAACCATGTTCAGGAGAGTTCAGCGTGAATGTATCAGCAATTGGGAAGTGTCTTAATCTAACTTGAAACGACTGTGACCCCGCTCTACTTCTCGGAGCTGAGCGCTGTCCCCACCTTCTCCATCAAGTCGTCCAGTTCGCTGTAGTCCGGCAGAGTCGTGTCGATGGCCTGCCCCTGACGCAACACCACCCGGTCATGTTGGGGTCGCGAGAGCAGCTCATCAAAGCCACGTCCCTTGAACAGCACCAGATCTGCCGGCAAGCCCACCCCAATTTGCCCTCGCTCGGTCAAGCCCATGATGCGGGCAGGGGTGGTGGTGGTGGCTTGGGGCCAATCCCCATAGGGGGTATCCAGGTGCAAAATGCGGGTGGCCTCCCGGAACACCTCCAAGCCATCGTGATCCCCAAAGCCGTAGAAGGGATCCCGGCAATTATCGCTGGCTATCATCACCGGCACGCCCAAAGCCTTCAGCTCATGCAACAGCGTCACTCCCCGCCAGCGGGGGGTATGGCCGGGGTTACGGGCTTGCAAGTACAGGTTACACATGGGCAGGCTGACCACGGCAATTCCCGCCTCTCTGACCAAGGCCATAGTCTTGTGGGCCACCTCCGGCGGTTGCACGGCCAGGCTACAGCAATGGCCACACACCACCTGATGGGGAAAATCGTTGCGCAAGGCCGCCGCTGCTACGTGTCTCAATGTGAGGGATCCCGGATCATCCGTCTCATCCGTATGAAAGTCCAGAGCCAAGCCCCGCTCCTTGGCCAGGGCAAACACCCGATCCAATTGCCGATCCAGTTCCGGCCCCATCGCCGCCACTCCACCCAGGATCCCGCCCACTTCCGCCACCTTGTCCGCCAGCTTTTCTGCTGCAGGGGTGAGAAAGGTATCCAAGCTCAGAAGCGTGACCGCCTGGAGTTCCAGCTTGCCCGCCCACTCTCGGCGCAGCTGGACAAACACCTCCCAGTTGGCCCCCATAACTTGAGGGTTCTCACAGGCCAGATGGGTGCGCACCGCCTGGGATCCATGGGCATAGCTGCAGCGCAAACCAAAGCTGAAGCGACGGTAGAGATCCTCCCGAAACTGCTCCGGATCCCCGTCATAGGCTTGCTTCATCTTCACCCAATCTTCCTGGCCGGCCTGCCTCGCCCCGGCAAAGGTACCATCGGGATTGGGGGTGCGCGGCCACACATGTCCCTTGTCCAGGTGGGTATGGATGTCCACAAAACACGGCCACACTTGGCCCCGCCTTAGATCCACGCTGGGGATCCCCTGGGGCGGGATCCCTGTTGCCGCCTGGATTTGGCGGATCTGCCCCCCTTCGATTTCCAGATCCAGCAACACCAGGTTATCGCGGTTGGGAACAGCTCCTGGCACCGCCTCCTTCAGTACCGACAGGGGAACCTGAGCATTCAGCAGCCAGTAGTGGGCAACGCCGGGGATCTGCATGGCGGGCAACGAAAAAAGCAGCTCTCCATCGTAAAGGGATCCCGGCCTATCCAGATGAATCCAGTGCTACAGCGGCTAGGCAAACTGGCCCACCACCTGCATGGCAAAGCTGAGCAAAATGAAGGCCAACCAGGGGGAAAAGTCCAAGCCGCCAATGGGGGGGATGATGCCGCGGAACAGGTTGAGATAGGGATCGGTGAGTTGGCTGAGCACCGACAGGATGGGGTTAGACCAGTTCAGTTGCGGGAACCAGCTCAGCAAAATCCGCACGATCAGCAGAGCATTGTAAATGACGATGAACTGGTAAAGGGAGCGGAACAGCAACGACCCGGCAGTGCCGTAGACCAACCCCAGAGAGAGGCCGTCCACCCAAGCGAGAGGAGACAACAAGTGACTGAGCATCATGGTTGGGAAAAGTAGGGAAACAACTCGATTAACTCAACATCCATTAAGCTGAAGCACCTTCGCCAGAGGCAGACCTGGCCCAGGATCGCAACTCAGCCGAGAGAGGATGGCAGAACCTAGAGAGGAAAGCCGCTGCCGCCTCTAGTTTGGCATGGACAGGGATCCCCTGCTCAAGGCTTTTCCTCAACAGCCCTGGAAGAGGTTTCCTTGACGAGCAATTGCGTGCGCATGGCCTGAATCGCCTCGTTTAACTCGGCAATCTTGGCCTCTAGAGTGCGGCGGGCTTGAGCAATGCGTTCTGCCTCATTTTCCCACTTCCTCCAGTCGCTGGACATGGCCGACTCACCCGAAGCACTGAGGCGCGGTCGTTCAGGGGCTACCGAGGTGCCGTTGAGACGATCCGGATCCCGGCGTTGGTCTTCGGCGGATCCCTTTCTGAGTCGAGGGGCAAGCACAAACCCAATGACCCCGCCGATGATCCCTCCCAACAGGGCGCCGGTCACTACACCCGCAATGAAGTCACCTTTCTGATCTGCCACGCTTTTGTCCAGCTCAATAACAATAAACTTGAGTCATCTTCTTCCGTTCTACCTTTCCTGTCCCACTCCTGCCAGCAAATCCGACCAAGGTTGAGGTAGCCGCCAGCGGCTGAGATGTTCCAGATGGGCTTGCACCTGCTCCCTCAACTCGGCAAGCGTGTGTTGCAGATCGCCGGTCGAGGGTAGGGATCTCAGCGTTGCCTGCCAGAGGTAAGCTGGGGAAAGTTCAGGGCTGAGCAACTGCCACAAACGCTGCAGCTCCTCAAAGTGAAGGCGATCATCTTCTGTGAGGGAAAGCACCAACTGGCGACGCAGATCGCGGGCCTCTTCCGACATCAGGTAGCGCAAACCCGTTTGGGCGGTGGGTAACCAATCCAATCCCCCATCGCTGCGGGCAATTTGAATCAGGTTCTCCAGGCGGTTCCAGCGGAACTTACCATCCTTGATCAACACTTGCAGCAGCCGTTGGCGAATACGCGGCGATTCGTCCGTCAGCAGGCGCTTGGCCACATAGGGATAGGCCACACCGACGATGCGGAACTGGGGATAGAGGCTGAGGGCTACTCCCTCTTGGGTGACCAAAGAGCGGATCACCAGAGCAAAGTGGGAGGGCACCTGAAAGGGGTAGCGGTACATCAAGTCGGAGAACTGATCTGTGGCCGTTTTGAAGTTAAAGTTGACCACCTCTTGGGTCAGCACGTCTGCCAGCACCTTTTCCAAGGCGGGGATCAGCTCTTGGCGGCCGACATCCGACTGCAAAAAGCCCAGATGAATAAAGTCATCGATCAGGGCGTTGTAGTCGCGATCCACCAGGTGAACCAGAGCATCCACCAAGTACTCCTTCATTTCCTCGGTGAGCTGATCCATCATGCCGAAATCGATGTAGGCCATACGGCCATCGGTGAGGGCAAACAAGTTACCTGGGTGGGGATCCGCGTGGAAAAAGCCGTATTCCAGCAATTGCTTGAGGGCAGCAACCACCCCGATACGCACCAATTGTTTCACCTCCAGGTTGGCTGCTCGAATGCGCTCCACATCCGTCAGCTTGATGCCGTCGATCCACTCCAGGGTCAGAACCCGGCGGGTGCTGTAAGCCCAGAAGATGCGCGGCACGTACACATCCGGATCGTCGCGGAAGTATTCGGCGAAGCGCTCGCAGTTTCGCCCTTCGTGCAGGTAGTCGATCTCTTCAAAAAGCTTGCGGCCAAACTCATCCACCACCGCCGTCAAAGTACTGCCCAGGTTTAAGGGCAGCCAGGGGCCCAGCCATGTCGAGGCCCAGCGAATCAGGTACAGATCCAGGCTCAACTGCTCTCGCAGATGGGGTCGCTGCACCTTCACCGCCACCCATTCGCCGCTGTGCAACTGCGCTTTGTAAACCTGGCCCAGGCTGGCGGCGGCCACCGGCTCTGGAGAGATCTGGGCAAAGATCTCGGCAATCGGACGGCCCAACTCGGATTCGATGCGGGCAAATGCTTGCTCGGAAGGAAATGGCGGCAGTTGATCTTGCAGTTGGGTGAGTTCTTCTAGGTAGTCTTTGCGCACCAGATCGGGGCGGGTGGAGAGGGCCTGACCCACCTTGATGAACGTTGGCCCCAGGTCGGTGAGCAGCTTTCGCAACTGCACTGAGCGCCGTCCCACATTGCGATCAGTGTGGCCCCACAGTTGATCCCAGCGCAAACAGAGGACAAACCACAAGAAAGGCCAGAGAATGGCCAGCGCCCGACCAATCACTTGGGGCAGGCGCCAGCGGTAATAACGGCAGATCAATTGCGGATCGTAAACTTCCAAAGCGGCAACGGATGAAGTTCTACTAAACACACTCCAGCGATCTCACAGTCTTTTGTTTTAAAGCTCTCGGTATCCATCTTAACAGAAAAAGCCTCGCCGTTTCTGCGCAAGGGCCTGTCAGCCCCATCCTGCCCCCTTCTCGGCCAGGGCCGGCCTGTTTCCCCCTCAAATGATGGTGTTGTCCGGGATCACCGAGTCTTTGATGATGGTGACGATGCCATTGCTGATCCAGATCCCTTCCTCTTCCCGCTGCGCTTCGGTGACGTGATCCTTGTTGAGGATGCGGACATTGCGCCCAATGCGGGCATTCTTATCCACGATGGCGTTGACAATGTGAGAGTTGGCCCCGATGCCCACCGGTGGGATCCCTTCCTCCAGCCTGGCCTGTCGCTCTTCTGCCGACTCGTAGTAATCGGCTCCCATTACCAGGGTGTTTTCGATGATGGTGTTGGCCTCCAAGCGGCTGCGAATGCCGATGATGGAGTTGCGAATTTGGGCGTTTTTGATGATGCAACCATCGGCGATCATGGAGTTGACAATCTGGGAGTCGAGGATTTTGTTGGGGGGCAAAAAGCGCGGGCGGGTGTAGATGGGCATTTCGCTGTCGAAGAAGCTGAAGGGCGGGTTGGGCTGCTGCACCAGTGCCAGGTTGGCCCGGTAAAAAGCCTCGATGGTGCCGATGTCTTCCCAGTAACCCTTGAAGAGGTAGGCTTGCAGATGGTACTTGCCGATGGCTGCCGGCAGCACCTCTTTGCCAAAGTCGGTGTGCTCCTTGACTTTGAGCATCTCGATGAGGGCTTCCCGCCTGAACACGTAAATCCCCATAGAGGCAATGTAGGGTTTGGCTTTGGCCTCTTCCGGGCTGAGGCCGAGGGCTTGGGTGTCCACCTGACAGGCTTTCAGCAGATCTCCTGTTGGCTTTTCCTTGAAGTCCACAATGCGACCGTTTTCGCCGAGCTTGAGCAAGCCAAAACCTGAGGCCACTTTTTCTTCACAGGGGAGCACCGCCAGCGTCACATCGGCTCCCACCTGCCGGTGATGGTGGATGAAGGGGCGGTAGTCCATGCGGTAGAGGTGATCCCCAGACAGGATGAGGAAGTCCCGCGGCTTCCAGGAGTCCATCAGCCAGAGGTATTGGCGAACGGCATCGGCGGTGCCTTGGAACCAATCGGGATTGTCAGGGGTTTGTTGGGCCGCCAAAACGTCCACAAAGCCGCCTGTGAAGGGGGACAAGCGGTAGGTGTTGACGATGTGGCGGTTCAGAGAGGCAGAGTTGAACTGGGTGAGGACGTAGATTTTTTCGATGTCGGAGTTGATGCAGTTGCTGACCGGGATGTCGATGAGGCGGTATTTTCCGGCCAGGGGCACAGCAGGTTTAGCGCGGCGCTTGGTCAGGGGATAAAGTCGGGTGCCACGCCCACCTCCCAAGATGATCGCCAGTACATCGCGCATGGTTGTCCTCCACCAGGCTACACCCAATAGCATAGACTGCTGCGGGGCCACCTCAACGACTGTCCTGTCGGATCTGGCCGGGCTGCTCGGAAAGGGGAACAAGTTGGCAAAACGGGGGGAGCTGATGGCGCGCATCCTGGCCTTTACCAACAACAAAGGGGGCACCGGCAAGTCCACCCTCTGCGTCCACGCGGCTCAGTTGACGGCCCAGCGGGGATACCGAGTTTTGCTCATCGATCTCACGTCCCAGGCCACCGCCAGCAGTCTCTACTTGGAAGAGGCCGGATCCTTGCCGGCACCGGAAACGGTTTGGGCCAGCTTACACCCGCAACACCAACGTCCTCTGGAAGAGGTGATCTACTGCACCGACAAGGGGGTAGATGTGGCGCCCTCCCACAGCACCATGGCGGAAGTGGCGGCCCAACTGGCTGCTGCCGGAGAGACGGGTCAGGATCTGTTGCAGCGCCAACTGGATCCCCTGCTGCCGGACTACGACTTCATCTTTCTCGATACGCCGGGAGAACTGAATGCTCTCACCGCCAATGCCCTGCGGGTGGCCCAGCGGGTACTGATCCCGACGCGGCTCAACCGCGCCGATTTCTCCTGCACGGAAGTGACCTTGCGCTACATTGAGGCCCTGAAAGGCCAGCTCAGCCACGCCCGCGCCGTTTTGACGATGCTGGACGACCGCTATCTGCCGGGGGGCATTTGGTCGGGATCCCATACCGGGCAATTGTATGTGCAAGCGCAACAGATTTTTGCGGATGTGCTTTCACCCGTTACTATTCCAGATAGCAGCGATTTGCGCATTGCTTTTGACTACGGCTTGACGGTGATGGACTATCGGCCTGGGTCGGCGGTGTGTCAGCGGCTGCTACAGTTGGTTGAACACGAGGTGCTCTTGTGACCGGATCTGACCGTAGCCTCTTTCCTTCGTCGGGGGAAACTTCCCGCCGCTCTGGCGGAATTCGGCGCAAGGCCAGTGCTAAAACCAGTTCAGAGCCCACCTCCGCAGAGTCTACTCCCACAGGCGAGGAGCCGACAACGATGTCTTCTCAGTCTCCCCCAGAACCAACCCCAGAATTGCCGGAAATTGCAGCCCTCAAAAGCCAACTGGCCGAAGCTCAACAACTCTTGCAGGACTACCAAAACAAAGTCTCTGCCCTGCAAGCTCAATTGCAGCAAGTCACTGCCCATCGGGACGAATTGCAAAAGGCGCTGGCGCAGTTGCAAGCGGTCGCAGACGAGCGGGCTAAAACCATCCAGGAGTTACAGAACCCCAGAGGACAAGCCCCCATTCAGCCCAAACCCCAATCCTCACCTCTGCACGCGCAAAAGAAGATTATGAATCGGCCCATCTTCGACAATGTATCAGCCACCGATGAAAGCATGCCTCCCTATCTGCTGGATTGACTGGGATGGAAGGGATCCCTAAGGGCGTGATTTGGATGGGGTCTCCACCTGTTCTGCTCCCTCCTGTTTTCAGCCCGACCTGTGCTTTTTTCCCTGCTTCCTGGAGATCCGGGATTCGATAGCTGGATATTGGATTTGGACAACCGTCGTTCTCGCTGCCCTTCTCATGAGCCAATCTCCATCGACTCTCCCTGCTGGTGATGCCATTCCGCCCCACGGGGGCACCCTGATCAACTGCATTGCCCCGCCTGAGCAGGCGCAGGAGCTGCGTTCCAAAGCCGAACATTGCCCCATCCTCTATCTCGACGAGCGGGCCCAATCGGATCTGGAGATGATCGCCATTGGGGGCTTCAGCCCGCTAACGGGGTTTATGGGGCGGGAAGACTACCAGGCCGTCCTGGAAACGATGCACCTGGCCAATGGCTTGGCTTGGTCGCTGCCGGTCACCCTGCCGGTCTCCTCAGAAGTGGCAGCGGGTCTGAAAGAGGGGCAAATGATTGCCTTGGCCAGTGCCGAGGGCAAGATCCTGGGCTTACTGGAGCTGACCGAGAAGTTCACCTACGATAAAACATACGAAGCCCGGCAAGTTTATCGCACCACCGATGAGCAGCATCCAGGGGTAAAGGTGCTCTACGAGCAGGGATCCGTCTATTTGGCCGGCCCCGTCACCCTCCTGCAGCGGGATCCCCACCCTCTTTTTCCGGCCTACCAGATTGACCCGGCCCAATCGCGGCACCTGTTTCGGGAAAGAGGCTGGAAAACCATTGTGGGCTTTCAAACCCGCAACCCCATCCACCGCGCCCACGAGTACATCCAAAAATGTGCCTTGGAAATTGTGGACGGGCTGTTTCTGCACCCGCTGGTGGGGGCTACCAAAAGCGACGACATTCCCGCCGATGTGCGCATGCGCTGCTACGAGGTGTTGATCGAAAAGTACTACCCCAAGGAGCGGGTGATCTTGGCCATCAATCCTGCGTCGATGCGCTACGCCGGCCCCCGCGAGGCCATTTTCCATGCCCTCATTCGCAAAAACTACGGCTGTACCCATTTCATTGTGGGACGGGATCACGCCGGGGTGGGGAACTACTACGGCACCTACGATGCCCAACACATTTTTGATGAGTTCCAGCCGGGGGAGCTGGGCATCATTCCCTTGAAGTTTGAACATGCTTTCTATTGCACCGTCACCGGCACCATGGCCACGGCCAAGACCAGCCCCAGCCAACCCCACCAGCGCATTCACCTATCGGGTACTAAGGTGCGGGAAATGCTGCAACGCGGTGAAGTGCCCCCGCCGGAGTTCTCTCGACCGGAAGTGGCCCGCCTGCTGGCCGAAGCCATGCGAGAACAGGGATCCCCCTGAGTGGCAATCAAAAAGGGCCTGAGACAGACCAGACCCTCTGTATTGAAAGTTGAAGTTAACAAGATTCAAGCCGAATATCAGGCCGGCTCCGCCAGATTGATCGTCGGGTTGCGGTCGAAGAAGCCCCAAGGTATCAGCTTAAAGCCCGTTCTGTGTACAGGCATCACCGGCCAATCCTCTGGGCGCGGCACATGGGAAACGCCCAAGGAATACCAAACCACCAGATCCTCCCCTTCTAGAGGTTGGTCGTCGCTCACCCACTTCGGCAATCCTTCTCCAGGCCCGCTTTGGTTGGGATAAGGGCCAGCAGCATACAGTTCGCCGGGCTGGTAGTGGGTAGCCCAGAAGTGGTGGGTGGCAAATCCGGCCCGCTCCCGCACGTTGGATCCCTCGACCGGCAGGAACATGGCATTGGGGCCGGGCATGAGGGCGTAGCCGGTAGGAGCGCCGAGGGCGTTGGTCTTGCTGCTGGAGACGATGACCCACTTACGGCTGCTGGCCATGTTCAAGTCCCGTACGGCCTCTTTTTCGCTGAGCAAATGCTTCTCCTCCATGATGAAGGCGTTGCCTGCCGGGTTGTCGGGGCTTTGGGGCAGGGGCTTGAGGTTCATCTCCATAACGGCATTGTCGGTGCCATCCACATCCATATCCAGCCGGAAGCTGAAGTAGTGCTGGTGGTTGGTACCGCCCACATTGGGTGCCATCAGGGGGGCAAAGGGATCCGCGTCAGCAGTCGTCACAGCATCTGTACCCTTGGCCAAGACGATTCCGGTCAGATCTGCCTGCACTTCAAAGGTGCCATCCTGGTGAAACACCCAGCTAATGCCGTAGTCGTAATTGCCGATGGCGGCGGTCATGGTCATGACCAACTCACGGCTGCGGCGCACATCGTTGCGCTTTGTGTTGTACTCGTAGTGCTTCCAGAGCATGCCGTTATCCCGCTCGTAGAGGCCAATCACCCCCGGCATCACGTAGGGCTCCCCATCGTTGTCGGCAAAGACGGCATCCAGCAACAGGCCGTTCTCCGGTACCTCCTTGCCCAGCTCCATGGTGTTGGCGAGCAAGCCAAAGTTGTATTCCCCCACATCAAAGGCGTTGCGGAAATACCAGGTTTCATCGGGATCCCCGTAGGGCACCACCATCTCCGAGAGGCTCACCCGGTAGAACACAGGCCGTTCTTCTTCTCCCTCTTGGTAGCGAGCAGTGTAGAGCACCAATCCCTCGCGCGGGTGCATCAGGTAGCGGAACTTCCAGCCTTGCCAGGTGATCTCGTTACCCTTGATGTCGTAGCTGGCGCCCTCGGGGTGGGTAATTTTTAGAGGTTTGGGGGCGGGGCGAACGCTGCCCAGAGAAGCGAGGTCGTAGTCAAAGCTCTCTTTGGAGAAGGCCACAAGGGTGTCATCGTCGATCAGCTTTGAGACTTTTCCCGTGTTCAGGTTCACAGTGGCCAAAACCCCTTCAATGGGGGCACCGTAGTAGTTCCAGTTGTCGCCTTTGTAGTAGGAAATGCCGCGACAGAAGCGATTTCCGGAGGCTTTTTCCTCTTCGCTCAAGTTGCCCGGCGCCCAACAATCCACAGCCACGCGGTCGAAATCGGTGATCCCCCGCTTGCGCATTGCCTCTTGCCAGCCGGGATCCGCCTTCACCACTTCTGCGGCCAACCCAAACTCGCTGCTCACCATCGCCGGTTGCACACCGGTCACTTCCGTCCAGCTAACCAGCTTGTTTTCCATCAGGTCGACAATGGCTTCGTGGGTGCGGTTGGCCTTCGGTTCGTAAACGATGGCAAAAGCTTCTCGGCGAAAGGGATCCCCCGGCTGAAAGCTGAGCACCTCGGCTTTGTCGGGCTCCCGCAGATCGATCAGCACAAAGGTGGCATCCTCGGCCAAGTTCTCGGCCTTGCGGATAACGCTGGCCGTCATTTTAATTTCCTCGGCAGTCAGGGGATCCAGCGGGTGAGAGGCCTTGGGGGATCCCGGCGAACTGGCGATGGTCAGAGCTACAATACCGACGCCAAATACAACTGTGATAACCAATATCTTTAGCCAACGTGGCCACTGCCGCCCAATGTTCAACATGGATAAACCCCCTTTTGGGTATGCGGATGGGGTGAGGATTGCCGGCCAAGCCCACCCCTCTAAAGTGGCCTCATTCAAGCATATGGACGGGGTTACAAGTGCATCCAACGCTACCAAGTCCGCTGCCGGCCTCTGCCTTATCCCATAAAAAACCCCACGCCAAAGGCATGGGGAGAATGCATGACGGGAATCCGGCTCTCCTACACCCTGAGGTCAAAAAGCCCTGAATAGGTGGCAACAGCCCTCATCCCGCTTCAAACCGGAGTTGTTCGGGATCCACATAATAGCAGCGGGCATTGTCAGCACAGATCAACGCCCAGCCATTTTGGTCAGCCTCGACCAAAGTATACTCAGACTGGGGGATGAAGTGGCCTTGGTGGTTTCGGGTATCGCTCTTAACCCAAACAATCTGACGGTTCATCTTAAAGTTCCTCCCATTTGCGGTCAAAGGGGTCAAAAGAGTAAGGTTCGAAAATAGGACTCGATCTCAGCGGCTATGGAAGCAGCGGCAATACAGCCCGCACCGCAATACAATGAAGTGCAGCGTAAAAAGTACAGCCACCACCGGGCCAAGCATCTCGCACCAACCCAGAGCCCAATCTCATCAATTGAGTCCGGCGAAGGGAAGGCGATGAGAGCTAGCCCCTATGGATAAATGGATTTCATCTTGCGATTGGGTACAATGAAGTCTAGCACCTGAAGTCTAGCACCGACCCCATGAGGACATCGCTAAGAGTTGTAGATTAAAATAACGAGCCCTAGATTTTCCTAAAATCTTGTTGCAAAACCAGGAATAGGGTCACTTAATCTTCTTCAAAAAGCCAGTTGTAAATCTTGCTCAAGTGGGGCCAAGCGGGACGGCGGTTCCCTCCCTCCTTCAGGTTGGATTTGACGCCCTCAATCTGCTCGGGATCCCGTGCCAAGATTTGCTTGATGGTCTCCACCTGCTGACGTACCCCCGTTTTTTTCAGCTCCAGCATGGCCAGGGTCAGATTCACACGGGGCTGAGCATCCACCGGATCCAACTTTACAGCAGTTTGAGCGGCCTTCAGAGCTTTTTCCGCCTGCCCCTCCAGAAGATAAAGCCAGGACAAGCACGTCCAAGCCGCCGCCGCCTTTGGGGATCCCTTACAGATTGACTCAAAAGAGGGAATTAACGTCTTGGCTGCTTCCCCGGATTCATAGCGCCGAATCCCTTCCTGAAACAATTCTTCAATTTTTTGGCTCATCTCCCCCAACCCAGCACATCAACCTATTGACAAAATCGACGATCTATGCATGTAAAGTCGCTCTTGCCTGCTCGCTCATCTGTTGTAGCGCACTGCCGCTGGGGAGAGGGATCCCTTCTCCTTCAGCCAGCCAGAGCCAATACTCGATATTGCCGGCAGGGCCAGTGATGGGCGACCACGTGTAGCCTTGCACCTGCCAGCCCTGGGCCACGGCCGAGCGCATCACCGTCTCCAGCACGCGGGCATGGATAGCCGGATCCCGTACCACCCCCTTTTTGCCCACCTGGTCTCGGCCCGCCTCAAACTGGGGCTTCACCAGCAACAGCGCCTCCCGTGGGAAACGCAACAGGTTCCACAGCGGAGCTAGCACCTTAGTCAGGGAAATAAAAGACAGGTCTACCACCGCCAAATCCGGCCAGCTCTGGGGAGGTGCCTCGCTTCCGTATAGATCCTCCGGCTGCAGATGGCGCAAGTTGGCCCGCTCCTTTAGGATCACCCGCGCATCCGTTCGCAAAGACCAAGCCAGTTGCCCATAGCCCACATCCACTCCGTAGACCCGCTGGGCTCCCCGTTTCAACAAGCAGTCTGTAAAACCTCCTGTGGAAATGCCCCCATCCAAACAAATACGACCCTGCACCTGAACAGGAAAAGTTTGCAGCGCCCCCTGTAGCTTTTCTCCCCCCCGTGAGACAAAAGCAGGCCCAGACTGGACTTGCACCGCTGGATCCCCGCTCACCCAGGTTCCAGGCTTTTCCGCCCGCACCCCATTTAGAAAGACTTCTCCTGCCAAAATGGAGCGTTGCGCTTGCTGGCGTGAGGAAAAATATCCGCGCTCCACCAACCAGCTATCCAGACGCACCCGCTTGGCCATCTCGCCGGTGCCTCACCTTGCATAGATCTTCCCGCCCATTAGAATAGGCGAGCGGGATCCCAACTGACCAGAATTGAGGGATCGCCAACAGCAGATTAGCCGAACCGTCCGCTCACGTACTCTTCCGTTTCCCGATGGGCGGGAGCGTTGAAGATTTTCTCGGTACGGTTAAACTCCACCATCCGTCCGTAGCGGATCCCCTCTTCGTCGACTTCAGTGTTGAAGAAGGCGGTAAAGTCGGAGACCCGCGCTGCCTGCTGCATGTTGTGGGTAACGATAATGATCGTGTAGCGACGGCCCAGTTCCTTGAGCAACTCCTCAATGCGCAACGTGGAGATTGGATCCAACGAGGCACAAGGCTCATCCATCAGGATAACCTCCGGCTGGATGGCCAAGGTGCGGGCAATGCAAAGACGCTGCTGCTGTCCCCCCGAAAGGGAGAGCCCACTCATCTTCAGCTTGTCTT
The DNA here is from genome assembly GCF_054059035.1 of Thermostichus sp. MS-CIW-36. NCBI lineage: Bacteria > Bacillati > Cyanobacteriota > Cyanophyceae > Thermostichales > Thermostichaceae > Thermostichus > Thermostichus sp. MS-CIW-36. Next base: position 25,105 of record NZ_JBSSBR010000015.1, on the reverse strand, counting down.
TCACCTCATCCCAGAGGACGGCCTGAAAGGGATCCCTGGGCTTCAGCTCTCCAAATCGGGATCCTCACCCAAAGCCCGCAATCTTGCCGCCAGACGCTCCGCCCGTTGATGTTCTCGCTCCGCCCTTTGGCGTTCTTGCTCGGCCCGTTCCCGCTCCAACTCAGCCCGTTCATCGCCGGTCAGCAGCAACTGCCCTTGGGCATCACACCAGCGCAGCCAGCGAGCTTGTTTCCCCTCAAAAACGCCTTCCCACACCGTCAGGCCCAGCCCCACCTGTTCTAGCCAGGTCTCGGTCATTTCCGCGTAGTGGCGGCCCCGCAGTTCGAAAATGCGCAACTCCTCTGGCCCCAGCTCATGATTGGGATCGAAGACCGCGTAGTAGCTAACTCGCATCTGCTCATAACGGCTCAGCTTGCCTTCCAGCTCGTCGCCTTCGCGGTTGGAGACGATCTCGATCACCACATCCGGCGGCTTGTCAAATTGCCAGAGCAGGTAGCAACGGTTTTGCTTCTCCCACCATTGCTCCGGCACCGTGACGTCCAGGCTGAGAAAAACATCCGGCACAATCGGGGGCCGACCGATGGCGGTGTAGATGCCTACATTTGCCGCTGCTAAAAAGGTTTTGCCGCGCAAAGCGCTGTAGAGAGCCCCTGTCAAGAGGCGCTGCTGCTTTTCGGAGGCGAAATTATCCACCGGGGTATCGTCCTCCGTCACAAGGTCGGCAACGTCGGGAACCAGCAGTTCAGTATCCATGGGCAGATGGGGGTGGGGATGCCAGTGATCTTAGCCGCTCACCTCAGGGATCCTCTGCTCCCTGAGAAACAGAGAAAACAGAGTCCTCGAGCAAGCCCAGGTACAATCGAGAAAGCTTTACTTAACGATGATTTCTTTTTCTTCGCTGCTCGATGCAGATCGACATCCGTCCTGCGGAAAACTCGGACAGTGCGGCTCTGCTCCACATTTTGCAAGTGGTCTTTGCGGAGTATCCAGGCTGTGTATTGGACATCGAAGAGGTGCCGGAGTTGCTTCAGCCTGCCACAGCTTTCGCGGAGATGGGGGGATCCCTTTGGGTGGCGCAGCATCAGGATCAAGTGGTCGGCTGTGTCGGCCTTGTGCCCGATGGGATCCCTGGGCGCATGGAGCTGAAAAAACTCTACACTCTGCCCGCAGTGCGCGGTCGGGGTTTGGGTCGGCGTTTGATTGAACAGGCCGAATTTGCGGCTCGGCAGCAGCAGGCGGACTCTCTGCATCTGTGGACAGATACTCGCCTCACGACGGCTCATCGGGTTTATGAGCGGCTCGGCTATGTGCGTCTGCCGGAAATTCGTGAATTGCACGATCGCAGCAACTCTGTGGAGTATCACTACGAAAAGCGTCTCCGTTGAGGGTCGGGCTGTTGAACTGTGATGCGTTGGTGATTGGCTGTGGAGTGGTGGGCTGTGCCATTGCCTACGAATTGGCCACAGCTGGGCTGTCGGTCATTGGAGTGGATGCCGGGGAGCCGGCCTCAGGCGCCGCGGGCGCGTCGCTGGGGGTGTTGATGGGGATCTGCAGCCGCCAGCCTAGCGGGGAGGTGGTGCAGTTGCGTCTAAAAAGCCTGGAGCTGTTCGATCCCCTAATCGCGCGGCTGGAGGAAGACCTGGGCCGGAGTTTGCCCGTCAATCGGCGCGGCATTCTCAAACTCCTCAGGGAGGAGGAAGTGGAAGCTTGGCAAGAGACCCTGGCGGCCCGCCGACAAGCAGGTTACCGCCTAGATCTGCTCAGCCCTGCCGAAGTGGGATCCCTGCAACCCGGCCTGCGCAGCGACCTGGCAGGGGCCATCTACTCTCCCCAGGATCGACAAGTCCAACCCAAGCTCCTAACCCAGGCCCTCTGGGAAGCAGCCCAACGCAAGGGATCCCGCTTTTTCTTCCACCAGCCTGTCCAGAAGATTCAGCGCAGCTCGGATCCCCCCTTTCGCCTGCAAACGGTTTACACGCCCGCTCTCACCCTCTCGGCAGGGCACGTCATCCTGGCGGCAGGTCTGGGCAGCTCTCCTCTGGCCAAAGAGCTGGGGCTGCAGGTGCCGCTGCAAGCGGTCAAAGGTCAGGCCCTGCGGGTCAAAGCCCCCGGGATCCCCCTGGGGCCCGTGGTCACCGACGCGGATCTGCATCTGGTTCCTTTGGGCGATGGATCCCTGTGGGTGGGGGCAACAGTGGAATTTCAGGCCCCTCATCTCGAGCCGACGCTGCTGGCGCTACAAGATCTGCTGGCCCGCACCATCCGACTCTGCCCGGCTTTGGCCGCAGCAACTTTGTTGGATCATTGGGCCGGCCATCGGCCTCGACCGGTGGGACAGCGCGCCCCCATCCTGGGTTGGGCTCCTGGCTACGCCAATCTGCTCATTGCCACCGGCCATTATCGCAATGGAGTGTTGCTGGCCCCGATCAGCGCCGCCATCCTGCGGGACTTGGTACTGAAAGGGGAAACAGCCCTCTGTGATCTAGGGCCCTTTGCCCCCAGACAGGGCTGAGCCCGTATCCATCTTCCGGCTCTCGGCCCGCCGATGGACAGGACATATGTCAGAATGAAAGGCTGCCTGGTTAGGATCGGATCGTCCGTTGAGTAGCCCAAAGGAGAAGAGAGCCTTGCCGAAGTTCGCCCTAAAAGCCCTCTGGTTGGAAAACGATTTGGCTATTGCCGTCGATCAGGTGGTGGCCAAAAACCGCAGCCCCCTCACCCACTACTTTTTCTGGCCGCGGGATGACGCTTGGGAGCAGCTTAAGGCTGAGCTGGAAAGCAAAACTTGGATCAGCGAAGTGGATCGCATCGAGCTGCTTAACCGAGCCACCGAACTCATCAACTACTGGCAAAACGGCGGGCGCAACCGCCCCATCAGCGAAGCCCAGGCCCAGTTTCCCGACATCCTGATCGGCGGCAACTCCTAGCCCTCTCCCCCCTGTCAGCCAAAACGTGACTCCGGATCTGCCCATCTTGCTCAGGCTCCCGTCTTTGGGCTAGATTGGCACTCGGGAGTTTAGAGTGCTAACTCCCTGCTAGCCGAGCCGGAGGATTCCTGGGAACCCCACTCCGCCTGGCAGTACCCAAAGTAGGAGCCCAGTCAGACTTACGAGGATCGCGGATTCTATGGCAAAGCGGATTCTGTTTAGAGAAGAGGCCCGCAAGGCATTGGAGCAGGGCATCAACCAACTGGCGGATGCAATCAAGGTTACGATTGGCCCCAAAGGACGCAACGTGGTCTTGGAGAAGAAGTTTGGTGCCCCCCAAATCGTCAACGACGGGGTCACGATTGCCAAGGAAATTGAGTTGGCCGATCCTTTGGAGAACACAGGCGCCCAGTTGATGCGGGAAGTGGCCTCTAAGACCAACGATGTGGCCGGAGATGGTACCACCACAGCCACCATCCTGGCCCAAAGCATGGTGCGGGAAGGGCTCAAAAACATCTCGGCGGGCGCCAACCCTGTGGCTCTGCGGCGCGGCATTGAAAAGACCACCGCCTACTTGGTGGAGCAAATTGCAGCTCATGCCAAGCCTGTGGAAGGCCGTAAAACCATCGCCGAAGTAGCCACTATCTCTGCTGGCAATGACAGCGAAGTGGGAGAGATGATCGCCAAGGCCATGGATGCTGTAGGGCGAGATGGGGTGATCACGGTCGAAGAATCCAAGTCGCTGGAAACCGAGTTGGACGTGGTGGAGGGGATGCAGTTTGACCGCGGCTACATTTCCCCCTATTTCGTCACAGACTCGGAGCGGATGGTGGCCGAGTATGAGAATGCTTATCTGCTGATTACCAGCAACAAGATCTCCAGCCTGCAAGATCTGGTGCCCATCCTAGAGCGGGTGGCCCGCGAGGGTCGGCCTCTTCTGGTCATTGCGGAGGATGTGGAGGGAGAGGCTCTGGCCACATTGGTGGTGAACCGCCTGCGGGGGGTACTCAATGCGGTGGCGGTCAAGGCTCCGGCTTTTGGGGATCGGCGCAAAGCCATGCTGGAAGATATTGCCATTCTCACCGGCGGGCAGCTCATCTCTGAGGATGTGGGCATCAAGTTGGATAAGGTCACTCTGGACATGATGGGGGTAGCCCGCAAGATCACCGTCACCAAAGACAAGACCACCATTGTGACCGATGGCAGCACCAAAGCGGCGGTGGAAAAGCGAGTGGCTCAAATTCGCAAGCAACTGGAAACCACCGATTCCGAGTACGACCGCGAAAAATTGCAAGAACGCATCGCCAAGTTAGCTGGGGGGGTAGCAGTCATCAAAGTGGGGGCTGCCACTGAAACCGAACTCAAAGATCGCAAGCTGCGCATTGAGGATGCCCTAAATGCCACCCGAGCTGCGGTGGAAGAAGGGATCGTCCCTGGCGGCGGGGCGACGCTACTGCACCTCTCCAAAGGGATCCCGGCTTTCAAGGCCAAGTTGAATGCCGAAGAACAGGTGGGGGCAGAAATTGTTTACCGAGCCTTGCAGGCCCCTCTCTTTCAGATTGCCCACAATGCCGGTCTGGAAGGGTCAGTGGTGGTGGAAAAGGTTTTGGAGAAGGAGATGCCCTTTGGCTTCGATGCCCTGAGCGGAACCTATGTGGATATGTTTGCCCAGGGGATCGTCGATCCGGCCAAAGTGGTGCGCTCAGCGCTGCAAAACGCGGCTTCCATAGCCGGAATGTACCTCACAACCGAAGCGATTGTGGTGGAAAAGCCTGAGCCCAAGCCGGCGGCTGGCTCTGCACCTAAGGGGATGATGTAGTCTTGCGAAAGTGAGCTTTCTGGGAAGGGATCAGTCTTGGATGTACTCCTCGCCAGAGATCAGGGCAGCTTCGGCTTTTTGAAACTCCCTTCCCAAGTAGGCCGCATGGCTGAGCTGGGAGACCACTCTCTCCTGCTCCTTTTCAAAGATCTGTACACACAGTTCTTTGGCCGTGCGCCCAACATACACCCGTTCAGGGGATCGATTGACGGAGCCCTTTGCCGGGATCACAGCTCCTGTCTCCGGATCGGTGGCCAGCCCCCGCTCGTTGATGACGGTGCTGTAGTACTTGGCGCAAATGAGGTTCTGCTCCCGATCCAAGTAGATGACGAAATAGCCCGCCGGATCCAGATCCAGGGGTCGGCGGGAGAGATGGTCGTCAATACTGCGAATCTGCTCGCTCAGGGGATTGGAGGAAGGGGACATAGAACGGCTGACCCAGAACCACACAGGAGAAACGTAGCGGGGACTACCTTTGGCTGCTCTCATTGTGGCAGATGAACCCAATCTTTAGGCAACCTTTGGGAGAGTTGACTCCCTTCCCGGCCTGGTCATGCACCCAATCCAATGGGATCCTGTGCGGGCCATTCACCTGAGGTCTCAGAGCTTGGATTAGCGCGGGGCAACCCGATAGAACCGAGTGGCCGTCACCCACTGGTCAGAAGGGATCCCCTCGACGATGATGGCGCGGGCAATGGCATTGCCCAGTTGGGATCCCCGCACCCGCACATCGGCAAAGGATCCACTCTGCTCGAAAGAGGCGATCTCCTGGAAGTTGAGAGGACGGGGAGAGGCCACCGCCAACACCTGGGCTTGACCGAAAGGCGGAGCGATGGTCAACCGGTAGCTGGCCCCCGGCGGTGGGAAGGTGCGCACTTCTCCGGCCCGCAGAAACTCGTTGCCACCGGAAAAGCGGTTGGGCAAAATCAGGTGAGTACGGCCATCGGCTTGGATGCTGAACAGGTAGACGTAGGCATCGCGGTTGGTGCTCAGGGTAATAGAAATCGGCTCGCCAGGCCGGTAGATGGGGTTAGACCCGCGCCGATCCAGCTCCAGATTCACCCGCAGGTCGGAAGGAACGGGGTTGACAATGATGGAGCGGGTGCCAACATCCAACTGACGAGTATCGGCCAGTTGCAGCCTTTGTAAAGGAGGGTAGATGCCTAGGGTTTGCGGAAAAACAGCGGTGGTCGGAGCCACAGACAGCCCCAAAGCCAGCGGTAGGAAAAGCAGTTTGGCATTCATGGTTCACACCCAATCAATGGCTATGTTCATCCTAGGAAGGGGCACAGGTTGAGGGGGTCAGGCTTTGCGCAATCTCCAATCTCCTGCCGCGGCAGTTTCTCCTGCTGCAGATGGCATCACCCAGGGGGAAAAGACGCTGAACCGGCAGGGGCACAGCTCTGTTCTCGGCATCTAGGATGGGAATTGGGGGCAACACGTTTGGCAAGGGTTAAGCTGCAAATAACCTCACGCCAGGTTCCCATTCAACCCCAAACTTGCTCATGGCTCACGATAGCTACCAAGAGGGCATTGCAGCGGTACAAGCGGGCGATTTCCAGGCTGCCATCCGGGCATTTCGGCAGGCGGTTGCTGCCGATCCAACCCATACCGAAGCTCGTTACAAGCTGGCCTGGGTACTGGGCATGAGCGGCTATCTGGATCCGGCCCTGGCAGAGCTGGAAGCCGTTTTGGCGGCAGATCCCAACCATGTGGCAGCCCATTACAATCGAGGGGCCCTCCTCTTGCAAAAGGCCCAACTGGAAGCCGATGAGGATGGACAAATCGATCTGGCCGTTCTGCAACAGGCGGAAGCAGCCTTTCAAGCGGTGATGCGCTTGGATCCCACCGACCAACGGGCCTTTGCCTTCCTCAACTTGGTCAAGCGGGCCATTCGCAACCATCAGGCGTCCACTCAGGTCTCCGGCGGCAGTGGCGGGTAAATCTGTGGGGGTTGTGGTCGGCAGCGATTGCACAGCCAGAAACCCATTGCGTAACATAAGTAAAGCCTGGGGATCCCGGCAATTTGGAGAGGTGTCCGAGCGGTTTAAGGAAGCAGTCTTGAAAACTGCCGTGGTTCACGCCACCGTGGGTTCGAATCCCACCCTCTCCGTTTATCTTGAGGTAAAGCCCAACGGGTCGAAGCTAAAGAGATTCACTGGCCCAGAGGGGGAGCTATCCACATGACCATCCTTGATTTATCGACCTTGACCACTCAACAGCTCAAAGACATAGCTTGGCAGTTGCGGGGCACTCCCGCAGTGGAGCCCATCTATCGGGAACTGGGATCCCGACCCAAGAGCATAGTGATTGCACCTGAAGATCCCCAGTGGACAGAAAAGGTTAACTAAATCCTCACAGAGGGATCCCCATCCTGACCGTCGCATCCCAAACAAGGCGGGACATGAATATCGAACAGCCGCCCTTGCCTGCCTGTGTCAGCTCTGCTAAATACTAAACACCCCCCACAGTTCCTTTAGTTGAAGAGAGGGTCACCATCTTGGGTAGCAGGAGCTAGCCGCAATGATTCCCACCGTCAAAGACGTTTGTCAAATTCATCCTATGGCCTTGAACTACGCCATAGTTGAGCAAATTGAAAATCTGTCGAATGTTATCGAGCGTACAGCAGAGGATGCCCGGGCATTCTTCGCCAAAAACCACATTACCCGCGGGATGGATCTGTTGCTGCGTCAGGGGCTCAAACGGCTGGCAGGTCGCTCCGACCAAGCGGTGTTTGAACTCAAACAGGCGATGGGGGGTGGTAAAACCCACTCCATGATTGCCCTAGGGTTGCTGGCGCGGGATGCCGCTTTGCGTGCCGAGGTTGTGCCAGACATCACTCAAGATGCTCCTTTTGCCGACGCTAAACTGGTTGCCATCAATGGACGCCTCAAGTTCGAGCAACGGTTTATTTGGGGAGAGATTGCCCGGCAACTGGGGAAAGAAGAGGCTTTTGTCAAATTTTGGCAGCACGGAGCAGATGCCCCCAGTGAGCAGGATTGGATTGATTTAATTGGAGATGAACCCACCCTCATTCTATTGGACGAGCTGCCGCCCTACTTCGACTACGCCATTACCCGCATGGTGGGCGGAGGTACATTGGCGCAAGTGACAACCTACGCCCTATCGAACCTGCTGAGTGCCGCCTTGAAGTTAAAGCGCTGCTGCATTGTCATTTCCAACCTATCCGGCAGCTACGAAGGAGCCTCACGGGAACTGCAAAAAGCAATCGGTAACTTCGCTCAAGAAACCAACCGCCAAGCGCGATCCATCACACCGGTAGACCTGGGCACATCGGAAATTTACGACATTCTCCGCAAGCGGCTATTTAGCTCCCTGCCCAATGTACAAACCATTGATGCAGTTGCTTCTGCCTACGCAAAAGTGCTGGGAGATGCAGCCAGAGCCAAATCAATTGCCAAAACTGCCGAACAAATTGCCGCCGAAATTCATGCTTCTTACCCTTTCCATCCTTCGGTTAAGCACATCATTGCCCTATTTAAGGAAAACGAAAGCTACCGTCAAACTCGCGGCTTGATGCAGTTTGTTTCAAAAATAATCCAGTCGGTATGGGAGCGTCCCAGCAACGATGTCTACCTGATCGGTTGCCAGCATCTGAACCTCAACATCCCAGATGTGCGGGAAGAGATCAACAAAATCAGCAATCTACAGGGAGCGATTGCCCACGATATTGCGGCCAATGGCACTGCTGTCGCTGAACTGGTGGATCAAAAACTGGGCCATGATGCTGCCAGTCAGATTGCTGCCCTGCTGTTGACTGCCTCTCTGTCTGAATCAGTTGATGCCGTGAAAGGCTTTACCGAGGGGCAATTTTTGGAATACCTAGTAGCTCCTCAGCGGAATGTCAGCGAATTTCAGGATGCTTTTCAAGCGTTCCGTGCCAACGCCTGGTACCTGCACCGCAAAGAAAACGATGCTTGGTACTTTTCCAACATCGAGAACCTGCGTAAGCGCATTGATAGCCGTGCCCGCAACGCTCCCCAGCCGAAAATTGATGCGGAAATGAAGCGGCGGCTGGAAGAAATTTTCCGACCCCAACGGCGGATTGCCTATCAAGAGGTGCAAGCCCTGCCCAAAATTGATGAGATTCGCCTCAATGGCCCGCGGGTGTGCCTGGTACTCAGCCCAGACAGCAAAACACCCCCAGAAGAGGCCCAGCAGTTTTGGGAAAGTGTTCCCGAGAAGAACAACTTTTGTGTGGTTACCGGAGATGGCTCCAATCTGGCCAGCCTAGAAGACAAAACCCGTCGTTTGTGGGCCGTTGCCCGAGTACTGGAAGAAACCGGTGGAGACAAATCCCCCCACAAAGCAGAACTGGAGGAAGAGGCCGAACAAGCCGCCTACGACTTTAACGCCACTGTGGTCAGCCTGTTCAATCGGGTCTATTACCCCATCAAGGGCAAACTGACTCCTACCAAGCTCTCCATGACCTTTACGGGCAATACCTTCCATGCTGAAGAGCAGATCGAAAAAGCCCTATCCGATGTCGGTGCATCCAAGCTGTATGTCGATGTGGAAGCCAATGCCGAGGCGTTGCTGTCGCGAGCAGAAGACCTGTTGTGGCCGGCAGGGGGAGAGCGGCGTATCCCTTGGCGAGACGTGGTTTCCCGCACCATCACCAACGAGCGCTGGCCCTGGTTGCCCCCCAAAGGAATGGATACCCTGCGGCAGATAGCCGTCAGCCAAGGTCGCTGGCGGTACACCGAAGATGGATACATCGAAAAGGGGCCCTTTCCGCCCCCCCGCACATCCGTAGCCATCACCCAGCGAGAATACGATGACCGCACCGGTACGGCTACCTTGGAAATTCTGCCTCGAGATGCGGGCAAAAATGGCCGTGTTCACTACAGCTACACGCCCAATGTGGATGCCAACAGCCCTGTAGTGCCCGATACGATCTGGACAACCAATGCCACTGCCCTGTGGTTTGTCGCCATTGACCCGGATGGCCGGCACGAGACAGGGGATGTCTATGCTTGGAAGAATACGCTGACCCTCACCCACCAGCCTCGTATTGGCGGCGGCAAGCGCACCGTAGAGCTAACCGTGAAACCCCGTGGTCAAATTCGCTGGAACACCACGGGCATTAACCCACGGGAAGGCACCCTCTACACTGGCCCCATCGAACTAGAGGGATCAGAAGCCGTTACCATCTATGCCTACGCCGAAGATCAAGGGGTGAGCACCACTCGCAAATTCACGATCCCGGCGCTCGACCAAAAAGGGCCGGTGATTGACAAAAACAAACCGGCTAAGCTGCACAAGCGCCTCAACCCGCAAGGAAATAAGGCGAGTTATACGGCCATCAATCAGAGCAAGGCTTTGGGTGTGCGACTGGCGGGTGGGATCTCCCTAACCGTGGGGGAAGGGAACCGAGCCATCACCACCCGGTTTGGAAGCGATGTGGTGGTAAAAGCGGAAGACATTGAGCAGTTTATTGCGATAGCACGTCAGGCTTTGGGCAATGAGACGGCAGAGGTGAGTCTGCGCTTGAACGAACTACACTTCAGCAGCGGCCACGATTTGGAAGTCTTTTTGCATCGGTTGGAAATCAATCCTGAGCCGGGAGAGGTAGAGCAGTGAGCGATAAAAAATGGGAGACGGTGGGGTTCGGCTGTCCCAAAACCGTTGATCCCCACCACTTTGTGGTCGAAATACCTGCCGGCAGAACCGCTCCTGTGCTGATTTACGAAGTCTATGGCATCAAGGCGGGCATCAACGGACAGCCGGACATTGCGGAGCGCTGTGTTCTCAGCCGGTCTATCTGGAGCCAGATTGCTGAGGATCTCAAACAAGAGTTTAATGACCGCCTGCGGGCGAAAAAAATGAATCCGAGCCGTTGGACAACTGGCCGCAACCTCGTAGAACGTCTGCTGGGGAAGGAATTGCTGGTGCTGGCTTGGGCAGTAGAACGGGCCAAACCGGAGGCGATCCCCAATGCCATTCGCAACTGGAGAGGGCTGCGTCCAGAAGAGCGCTGGTGGCTTTACACCATGACAGCAGCGGCGACAGGGGGTGTCGATCACGGGAATATCGGTTGGCGCAAAGCCCTGCGCTATGCCCTCACAGAAAATCCCTTGACGGAACTGAGTGTGCCCACTCCGGTCAAGCGCCCATACCAGCCAGCTTGTTCCGATAGCTTGCGTAGCGAAGCCGTAGAAGCCGATCAACTCAGCCTGTTATCCTGCTTGCAAGAAGATCCCTCGCCCTTTTGGGATAGTGAAGCAACCATTGGCACGACAAAGCTAAGAGATTAAGTTATACTAGATAAAACCGCCTATTTGGGAGAATGCAAATGATGACAGAACTGCTGGAGAAAGCGATTAGCAAGTTAAAAGCTCTACCCACAGAGGAGCAAAATGCAATTGCCAGCCTGATTCTTGATGAGCTAGAAGACGATCAGCGATGGGAAGAATCCTTTGCTTCTTCAGCGGATATGTTAGCAAAACTCGGTGCCGAGGCAATAGCCGAGTATCAAGCAGGCAAGACGGAAGAATTAAACCCCGAAACACTGTGAAATCTCGCACCACTGCCCAGTTTCGCAAGTTGTTTAACGCTCTTCCAGAGTCCATTCCAGATTTGGACAAGCTAGACTTACAAAGGACGCTAATCCCGATCAAAAGTCAATATAATCCGCTTCTCTTGTGCAGCTCTAGCCAAGACCTCGAAATCTTTAGTACCTGGAGCTTCCTCTGAGAGCGATGCCACATCTAAGCCAGCATCTCGCAATAGACAGATACTTAAGCGTGGAAAATTTTCATTGACGAGAAATTGCATCAACTGACTTTATCTGAAAAACTGTGGAAGTTCATTTCACGCATACATTCTTGGATATAGCTAAACATAGCCCTAAGTGCTTCTGGAGTCAGCGTAGGGTAGTTTTCCAAAATCTGCTTTTCCGTCCAGCCTGCCGAAAATAGCCCCAAAATAAATTCCACCGATAGGCGACTTCCTCTGAAAACTGGCTTACCCAGGAGAATATCGGGATCCGAATGAATATAGTCTTCCCAGTTCACGGCTTAGGGCCCTAAGAGCTACCATGATCGATGGTATCGCCGGAGATCTCCCTTGTCCATCATCCCCCTTGCTTGGAAAGATAAGCCGAGTTTGATCGAGCGGCTCTTGCCTGCCCAAAAAATCAGCGCCGAAGCGCAAAAGGAACGCAAAGCTGGGGCTGGCCAAACCCTCACGGCGTTGGGGAGCTATTGGAAAGGGCGCAAACCTCTGATCCTGGCCAAAGCCTGCGTGTTGGGGGCCTTGCTCCCCGCCACCGACGATCCGGAAGCCGATCTGGAAATTTTTGAATTGCTGATGGGCATCGCCGACAGCAGTTTGGAACGGCGTTTGAAATCGCCACGGGACAAACCCAAATTGGCGCAACGCTCTTACCTGGAAAAACTGGAACTCTGCAAACGCCCGGAAGAATGCGACGATGCCACCCTCTACGGCCCCATTTGGGATCGGGTGAACCAACATTTGGGGACAAATGCCCACAGTTTCCCGGAATTGGTGGAACAACTGGGGATCTTGCGGTTTGGCCATCGCCCACGAGTAGGGGATACCTTCTGCGGTAGCGGTCAAATTCCCTTTGAGGCGGCAAGGTTAGGATGCGATGTCTATGCCAGCGACCTCAATCCCATTGCCTGTATGCTCACTTGGGGAGCGCTGAATATCGTGGGAGCCGATGAAGCCACCCGTCGGGAAATTGAAGCAGCCCAAAAAGCAGTGGCTGAGGCGGTGGATCGGGAAATTACTGCTCTAGGCATTGAGCATGATGAGCACGGCAACCGCGCCAAAGCCTACCTATACTGCCTAGAAACCCGTTGCCCCCACACCGGCTGGATGGTGCCGATGGCGCCCAGTTGGGTGATTAGCAAAACCCGCAAGGTGGTGGCCAAGTTAATCCCCAATTACGAACAAAAACGTTTTGAAATTGAAATTGTCACGGGAGTGAGCGAAGCGGAAATGAAAGCCGCTGCCAAGGGCACCGTTCAGGATGGCGATTTGGTTTACGTTCTGGATGGAGAAGAGTACCGCACGCCTATTAAGACCATTCGTGGGGATTACCGCTTGCCCGACGGCACCACCGGCAACAAATTGCGCCGTTGGGAAAAGCACGATTTTATGCCTCGCCCCGACGATATTTTTCAGGAACGGCTGTATTGCATTCAGTGGATCACCGCCGAAACATTGGGCAAGAGCCGTCAAGAAACCTTTTTCGCCAGCGTCACCCCCGCCGACCTAGAACGAGAGCGCAAAGTAGAGCAAATCGTTAGAGAAAACCTCGCCGCCTGGCAAGAAGCTGGACTGGTACCCGATATGCCGATTGAACCTGGAGAAAAAACCGATGAGCTAATTCGCACGCGGGGCTGGACGTATTGGCATCATTTGTTTAGTCCAAGACAATTGTTTATACTTTCTAGGATGTCAAATCGATTAAAGAAAGTTTCCACTCTTTCAGTAGATCTTTGTAAGATATTAGATTACTCATCTAAGTTGTGTCGATGGACTCCTGGAAGTCTAGGAAGACCTGGTGTTGCCCCGACTGCTGAAAAAGTTGCCCAAGTATTTTACAATCAAGCGCTTAACACTTTTTTCTCTTATGCCGAGAGAAGTTCTTGCGAGATTAGTGCTTATGTATCCAGATACGACCGTCGATATTCCCATCTAACCGGAATTTCTACTGTTCAATGTAAAGATGCCCGGGAACATAAAATAAGTTGTGACTGTGGAGTTACCGATCCCCCTTATGCCGATGCAATTCATTACCACGAAATCACCGAGTTTTTTATTGCGTGGTTGCGAAAGAATCCACCCAAAGAATTTGCCCATTGGGTGTGGGATAGTCGCAGAGCTTTAGCCATTCAGGGCAAGGGGGAAAAGTTCCGTCAGGATATGATTGCTGCCTACACTGCCTTAGCAAAGCATATGCCCGACAACGGCTTGCAAATTGTGATGTTCACCCATCAGGATGCCGAAGTGTGGTCGGATATGGCCAGCATCATGTGGGGGGCGGGCTTGCAAGTTACAGCCGCTTGGTACATTGCCACCGAAACCACTTCTGAACTCAAAAAGGGCGGTTATGTGCAAGGCACGGTGTTGCTGGTGGCGCGTAAGCGGTTGCAAGATACTTCTGCCTATCGGGATGAGCTGGTGGAAGAGGTGCGGCAAGAAGTTGCCCATCAGATTGAAACCATGGTGGGGCTAAATCAAAGCACCCAAGGCAAGGGGCGCACCGAAAACCTGTTTGAAGATGCCGATTTGCAAATGGCAGGTTATGCGGCAGCGTTGCGGGTATTGACGGGCTACCGGCGCATTGATGGACAGGATATGGTGGCAGCAGCCCTGCGCCCCCGACCCAAAGGCGAAAGAGATATCGTTCGGGAAATTATTGATTATGCCGTGCAGGTTGCCAATGAGCATCTTGTACCTGAAGGCATCGCGCAGGGGGTGTGGGAGGGGTGCTGTGGTGCAGAGCGCTTTTATCTGAAAATGATGGAACTGGAAGCGGTAGGGCTGAAGAAGCTGGACAACTACCAGAACTTTGCCAAGGCATTTCGAGTTGGCGACTATGGCGAATTGATGGCCTCTCAGCAGCCCAACAATGCCCGACTCAAAAATGCTCTAGACTTCAAGAAGAGCAGCTTTGAGGGCGAATTTGGCCGCTCAGCACTGCGAGCCGTTTTGTTTGCTCTCTACGAACTGCAGAAAGAGGCGGATAGCGATGAGGTGATGGAACACCTGCGGTCTTTGGTGCCCAACTACCACATGCGCCGGGATAATTTGGTGGCTTTTTGTCAATACATTGCCCGCAAGCGAGAACACCGCTATCCAGAAGAGTCCTCAGCCGCCGGGATCTTGCTCGCCCTTATCAGAAATGAACGCTTGGGTTGAAGAAGAAGTTATAGGATTAACTCACTCACAAGTTGTATTGTCAGGGCTTCCTTCAAGCTCAGCATCTGAGTTAAAGTATTTCTCAACAATCGACTTTATTTGGTTAACATAAGCTATAGCCTTGTCCGCATTTTTTTGTTTGTAGTATTCCAAGGGGACAATATCTACAGCTCCATAAAAAGCCAACTCCCTATCTTTGCGCATCTCAAATGATATGTTTTCCAGCAAGGCTATTTCCTCGTCAGAAAGCTCTGGGAACCGTTCTCTATTTTCTGCTACTTGGCCACCAGGGTCATGGGTTTTGCCGTAGTTTATTCCCTTAATGATTAGGCAAGCTTTGATGAATAACTCAATGATTTCTTGGCACATCCGAACTACATCAGCGTAATCGCCAACCTCATAGAAGAATGACAACGCTTGGATGCGATAATTAGCCCTTTGATAGTAGTCTCTTGCTAATTTCTTTCTCATCGTTATTCACCCAATAGGGGATCCCCCGGCATACTTTATACGTAATTAAACTGTCACAGATGAGTTGATTGACTATATCCCTGATCTGCGTGATGCAGTTCTGCTTTTCATAGATGATGTGGTGGTTGGTAGCCACTTCATAAGTCAAGCTGGCTGGCCTGCATAGCTCTGTGGGCTTTAGCAAGATAAAGTTTATCTCCAAGCCAAGAAGTTTTTCTAGATCCCTGCAGGTAGGAAGCAGTAAGTCATCTCTGCTTCTGCAATCGGGTATATTCTCTGCAATTACTAATAAATCGAGGTCAGAGCCGTGAACCCATGAATTATTGGCGCGGGATCCATAGACAACAATAGCCCACAGATCCGAGCCAAAGACGGATTGAATTTTCTCTTGAATAAGCCGCGCTTGTGCTTCGGATATTCCTATGCTGCGCTTCTCTCTGCCCTGAAAGCCTGCAGACTCTTGTACGGTTGACATGGCTACCTTGCGCTGATCAGCTTATTCTGCAAAGACGCTGCTTGCGCCTTCGGCTGCTCATTTTAAGGCTAGAGTATTGTTACAATTTTACCCCAGCCCGCCATGTCCAGCACTTCTTTCCTACGCCGTTTCAGTTCCCGCCAGCAGCGGCTCAGCCATGTCTTTCTCAAAGATCGCCTGGCAAAGGCACGCACCTACAAGCGCATTGCTGGGTACTTTCGCTCTTCTATTTTTGAATTGGTGACTGAAGAGATTACACACATCGAGCAGGTGCAGATCGTCTGTAACAGCGACTTGGATCCCTGGGATATTGCCATCGGCAAAGCTTCCCGCCAGGCCAGAGAAATGGCGCTCAAAGAAAAATGGAACGAAGAGAAAGGAGAATCGATCACCAGCCTATTACAGCGCCCCCGCTACCGTCAACTTTACGAAATCCTCAAAAGCGGCAAAGTGGAAGTGCGAGTGGTGTCAGCCGCAGATGCCCCCTTTCTCCACGGCAAAGCAGGTGTTATTGAGGCAAGAGATGGCACCAAATCTGCTTTTATCGGCAGCCTCAACGAAACGCGGCAGGGATGGCAAGAGCATTACGAAATTGTCTGGGAAGACCAGTCGCCAGAAGGGGTTGCTTGGGTCGAAGCGGAGTTTCAGTACCTGTGGGAACGGAGTGTTCCTCTGCCAGAAGCGATTGTGGAAGAGGTGGGGCGATTATCTCGCAAGGTAGAGGTATTTCTTCAAGACTTGCAACCTGTCGATGTTCCTGGAGCCGCATTGGTGGAAGCCCCTCTCTATCGCCGGGGTGAGGTTCTCAAACCATGGCAGCAGTCGTTTGTGGAAATGTTCCTGGAACACCGAGAGCTGTATGGTGCAGTGCGACTCATTCTGGCAGATGAAGTGGGGCTGGGTAAAACCTTGTCTTTGGCGGTTGCGGCGATGGTGGCGTGCCTTTTGGAAGATGGGCCAGCCTTAATTCTTTGTCCGGCTACCCTCTGCCAGCAGTGGCAAGTGGAACTCAAAGATAAACTGGGCATTCCCTCTGCTGTGTGGCTCTCCAACCGCAAGGTATGGCAAGATGCCAATGGGCACATCATCAAAACCAAGGGTGCTGAAGGTATTGGCCGTTGCCCCTATCAAATTGGTATTGTTTCTACGGGTCTCATCTTTCACAATGCCCCCGAAGCCCAATGCCTTTTGGAACGACGCTTTGGCACGATTGTCCTGGATGAGGCCCACCGCGCCCGCTGTACCCGTGGTGTCACGGTAAGGGATCCCAAACCCAACAATCTCTTGGACTTTATGGGCAAGGCGGCCACCCAGTCCAAGCACGTCCTTTTGGGCACAGCCACCCCCATCCAAACCCATGTTGAGGAACTGTGGGATCTGCTGGGAGTGCTCAACAGCGGTGCCGAGCATGTGTTGGGACGACGGCATCAGCAGTTGTGGCAGCAGACGCAAAGGATCCTGCCCATCTTGACAGGACAACAAGCAGTGACCGACGAGCATTTTGCCTGGAATTTGCTCCGCAATCCTCTGCCGCCATCTGTTGAGGATCCCTTGTTTGACCACATCCGCAGCGATCTGAAGCTCTTCAAAGGTCAACACTTCACAGATAAGCCCCTGACGGAATTGGAGGACTTCACCCGCCAAGAACTGCGAGATGCCCTGGAAGAGCGCCAACAGGGGCTGACTTTTTTCCAGCGACACAACCCAATTCTGCGCCATACCGTATTGCGAAAACGCTCTACCTTGGAAGAATTGGGCTTGCTTGAGCGGATTGCCGTCGATATTTGGCCGAGCGAGGGAGAGCAATTGCCCATGTTCTGTGGGCTGGGTTTGCTCACTTCTCCCGAATTTGATGTGGCCTATGAAGCTGCCCAAGATTTTGCTAGGGCTTTGAGACAGCGTACCCAATCCGCTGGGTTTATGAAAAGCATCATGCAAAGCCGGATCTGCTCCAGTATTGCCAGCGGCCTATCTACGGCTCAGAAACTACTGGAAAAGCGGCGTTTTTTTGAGGAGGACGGAGAAGAAGATTGGCTGTTAGACAACCTTCCAGAGATTTTAGAGGCAGAATATGCCCATTTGGAGCGCATTGTTAGCGTCTTGAGCCAAAAGAGCACGGATCCCAAACTCGATGCCGTCCTCTATTTCCTACAGGAACGACACTGGCTGGACTTGGGATGCATCATTTTCAGCCAGTATTTTGATACCGCCCATTGGGTGGCCAACAACCTGAGCCAACGTCTGCCTCAAGAAAGTGTGGCTCTCTATGCAGGCGCCCACAAGTCGGGTTTGTTTTTTGCCGGAGAATGGCGGAGCGCAGAGCGGGAAGATATCAAGAGAGCCGTGCGAGAGCGTACCATTCGGCTGGTGGTGGCCACCGATGCTGCTTGTGAAGGTCTGAATCTCCAAACTTTGGGCACGCTGATCAACATTGATCTCCCTTGGAATCCTTCCCGCCTAGAGCAGCGCATCGGGCGGATCAAGCGCTTTGGTCAGACCCGCGACCGTGTGGACATGCTCAACCTGGTGTACCACGGTACCCACGACGAAAAGGTATACGAGGTGCTTTCTCAGCGGATGAAAGATCGCTACGACTTGTTCGGTTCTTTGCCCGATACTATCGAAGATGAGTGGATTGAGAATATCGAAACTCTGGAGGCCAAATTGCAGGAGTTTACAGAGCGCAAGAAACAGGCCAACGCTTTTGAGCTGCGCTACGCAAGCACAGTTGAACCCAAAGGCCCAAGATGGGAGACCTGCGAAAAGGTGTTGTCCCGTCGGGATATTGTGGAACGTCTTTCAGAAGGGTGGTAGCCATATATCAGCCAATTCGATATGCTTCTGCCAATGGGCTGGAAAAAGTTGCCTCTGACCACGAGTTAATACGGGCGGAAGTGCCTTGACCATGCTAGGCTCCAGCCCGAAAAATCTGCTCAGCCGTGAGGTTTAATTCAGGGAAAACTTTAGAGCGAATCCGGTCATTGCCCCGAAATAATTGCGCCTGATATTCCTCATTGACCAGTTGGAAAACCGAGATTGTGGGAACCTTCGGCTCGCCAATGTACCGACGACCCCCCAACGCTTGGTAGTCAACGATCCAGTATTCGGCAATACCTAACGTCTCGTAGTCACTCAGCTTATGCCAGTAGTCATCTCGCCAGTTGTTGCTGGTGATTTCAATGACAAGAGGAATAGAGGTTCCGTGGATGAGCGTCGAGGATTTCTGCCACAGGGGTTCTCTGGCCAAGGCGGTACGGTCAATCACCACCCCATCAGGAGCGTAGGCAGTATCGCCTTCCGGCGCCTTGATCAAGGTGTCCCGACCTAGAAAATAGTTGAGGTTGCACCTGCGGATTTCTAATGCCAATTCGATGGCAAGAAAACCACTGATTTCATCATGTTTCCCTGTGGGCTGCATCTCAACCGCAACTCCGTTGTGTAGTTCGTATCGTCTGTTAGGTTTCCACTCCAGAAACTCAGCAAAAGTCATTGGCTTAGAAGACACAGCATAGGTAGCAGTCATAGTTTTTCCTCCCTTGAATGAGTTAAAACGCCCTAGATACTTCTGCAAACATTGTCGCCCATCTCATCCTTTAATAGTCTTTTATGGCATAGCCGTGTAACCCTAGCCAGAGCCAGATGTAGATATCTAGCAGAATCACTTCAGGCATTCCCAACTTGCCTCATCTACGTTTCAAGTGGGGGAGTAGGTTATTGTCAGGAGCGTGTTGCATTTGAATCTTGCTCTAATTCAATATCACCGTAAATGTCTGCCAGGGAAAAAGTGATGTTGACAGATGGCAGCGTAACAACATCATCCAGGGCATGGTAGTCCCTGAAGATCCACTCGACATTTCCCTGGCGGCGGTAGTGTTCTACACTGATTCGAGCTTGGTCAATTAGCAGATACTCCTGTAAAGTTGGGAGAGAGCGATAGGCAGCAAACTTCGCTCCTCTATCGTAGCTTTCGGTGGCAGGCGAGAGCACTTCCACAATTAAGATAGGGTTAGTGACAGTATCCTTGCGCCCTTCTTTAAGCTGAACTGGGTTTTGGATCACCATACCATCGGGATAGACATATTGTTCGAAGGCAGGTATGTAAAGTCTGAGATCACTAGAAAAAACGGAAAAACCCTTGCCTCTTAGCTTAAGCCAAAGTAGGGCATTGACACTGGTAATCAGTTGGCTATGAATGGGTGTGCCGCCAGTTATCTCAATAATTTCCCCATTGCGAAATTCACGGCGGATCCCGCCTGTGGCCTCTGATTCAGCTTCCAGGGCAAAGTATTCCTCTGAAGTGTGGGTTTTACGGGGGGCGAGGGCAGTGGTCATGGCATCTCCTCAGGCAGCGGCAGAATGGATCAAGCGGTCAGCCGGGTGTCGAGAAGCTCGACGCGGTGGCCTTCGGGTTCTCTCGGTCGCAAGTGCAGCCAACCTCTCTGCGTCCTTCGTCGGCCTCTCTACACTGAGAAGCATCCTGCGATTCTAGGGTAAAGACCGGTGGTGGGGAGCTGACGCTTTTGTTATCCTGTCGCATAAGCTCCCCCTCTGGGATCCCAGGGGAAAGTGGGCCAACCTTGCCTGACACTGAACGCCAGCACAGCCCCCATAATGTTCCCGCACAATGTCCTGCACAATGTTGTGTCAGCAAGACTTGGTTCTCGATGGCAGGTTTGCAGAGAGGACGTGACCTGATGTTTACTTGGCTCTGGACGAAACAATTTTCTCGCTTGAATCAAAGGCTACAGAGCCTGGAGGTAGCCCGCGAGGAAAACCTTCTGTCTCCCGATCTGAGCGCTCAAACTCTGCAGGTGGCCCCCGACTTTTGGGAACGGCAGCACCAAGCCTTTGTCTATGTGGATAAGCAAATGCGAAGGCTCAGCCGTCGCAGCAAGATTTGGGGAGGAATGGCGCTGCTGGCCATTCTGGCCGATGCGGCTTTGATAGTGGCAGGTCTGGCAGCGTTCCAGTCTTGGCAGCAGGTGCAGGCGGATCGCCAATTAACTCGCATTGCCCAGCAGACTGCGGCTGCCGATCCTGTGCAGCAAGCTTTTGAGGATCTGGTGGCTCAATTGCCCCAGATGAGCGGGGCAGAGCGATCTCGTGCCCTAGAGGCGTTGCAGGCTCTCTCGGCCATCTCGATGGCCTATGGCGGCTACTCCTCCGACGGTTCTGCGGGTATTTCTGTGTACAGCTCTGCTCTCCCAGCAACCCCTCTTGAGGCTCAACTGCAAACCATTTACCGGTTGGGGCAAATGCGGGTGGTGGAGGCGGTGCCGGCTTTGCTGACCAAGCTTGCGGACGATGAGCCGGTGGTGCGGGAGGCGGCGGCCCGTGCCCTCGGCCAAATTGGGGATCCGCGCGCCTTGGGTCCCTTGCACGATCTTCTGGCCTATGAGCCCAATGAGTTGGTTCAAGATGCCGCTATTGCTTCGATTGCCCAACTGCTGCGCTGAAGAGAGGGTTAGATGGGGGTGGGAGTTGAGGCACTGGGGATGAGTATCGGCAAAATGAGCAGGCTGAGCAAACTGCTGGGGGTGATTTGTTGGGTGTGGGGATCCGCTCTGCCCGTTTGGGCGCAGGATCCCTTCCGCAGCGGGGACAATGCCCGCCCCATCAGGCCGGAGGTGGCGGCAGCTTTTGAAGAGTTCTTCTGTTCAGGCCGCTACAGCCAGAGCCGGGAAAAACTGGCAATGGCCAAGAAGGCCTCCCCCGAAGAGCCGATGGTCTATGCCCTGTTGGCGGCGCTGGCTTATCAGGAGGGAGACCTGGAAGCATTTGCCCAGTTGGCCACTCAAACCCGACAGGTGGCCGCCGAGTTGAAAAAGACGGATCCCCTGCGGGGCAACCTTTATGAGGGCGTGGGCTATGGGCTGGAGGCAGCCAACATAGTGGTGCGAGATGGGGTGGTCATCGGTTTGCCCAAAGCTCTGCCCACCCTCAATCAATTGTTTGCTTCCATTCGGGCCGCCCAAGCAGTGGACAGCAGCGATCCGGAGCTGAATCTGCTCAACGGCTACATGGATTTGCTGCTGACCTACCGGGAGAAGGCTCTAAATCAGTTTCGGATGGCAGCTCCTGACTATCTGTCCTACCGCGGCCAAGCTCTGGCCTACCGGGATATGCAGCGCTTTGACGAGGCGCTGGAGGCGGTGGATCGAGCCATTGCTGCTTCTTGCAGCAACCCGGAGCTCTATTACCTCAAGGCGCAAATTCTGGTTTCCAAAGGGCAAGACCGAGAGGCCGTCCCCCTTTTCGATCAAGCCCTGCAAGCTTCTGCCCAACTGCCCCAACCTTTGGTGGAGCAAATCCAGATGGAGCGGGATCGCGCCGCCCAGCGCAGTGGGTTGACCGGCCAGTTGCCGACCACGCCTAGCCCCTGAAGGGATCCCATGAGCCTGCGCATCAGCGGCAAACGAGCGCTGCAAACTCCCGCTGGCTTGGGCACCCGACCCACCCCTGGCCGGGTGAGGCAGGCCTTGTTCAACATCTTGCAAGGGCAGGTGGAAGGCTGTCGCTGGCTGGATCTGTGCTGTGGGGCCGGTACGGTGGGGGCAGAAGCCCTGTGTCAGGGGGCCGCTTTTGTGGCCGGGATCGAGATTGCCGCCCCTGCCTGCCGCATCATCCGAGCCAACTGGGCCAAGGTGGCGCAGCCGGGGCAATCTTTCCAGGTCATTCAGGGGGATGCCCGCAAGCTGCTCAGCCGCGGCCTGAACTTGGAGCCATTTGATTACGTGTACTTTGCTCCTCCCTACGAGGCCGGTCTGTACGCCCCGCTCCTGCCCCTGATCCCGCCCTTGCTCAAGCCAGGCGGAACCTTGATCGTCGAGCATCGCAGCGGCCAGAAGCTACCAGACCAGGTGGGATCCCTGCTGCGCTTTGACCAACGAACCTATGGGCAAACGGCGCTGGCTTTCTATCGCAATCTGGAAGAGCAGCTCTAACTGGGAAAGGGGGTGCTGACAAAGCCGATTTCCAAGAGCTGCTGATAGGCTTGGGTGCCCAGCTCGCGGGTTGGGCCCTGGCTGTTGATGACCTGGATCAGCCAGCCCACAGCCTCCTCCGGTCGCCCGGCGGCGCGATAGACCACGGCCAAATCGTAGGCGGCTTGATCCCGGGCTTGGGCGGCAACACGGGCCAGCTCCCGCTGTTCTTCGGAGATGCGGTTTTGGATCCCGGCGAAGGCGCGGGAGAGATCTTGGTGGTAGTTGGAGCGCTGGTTGTAGGCGTTGAACACCTGTTGCAGCAGCTCGACAGCCTGGTCGTAGTTTTGCGCTTGGATGGCGGCATTGGCTTCGGCGGCCAGTTGTTCGGCTCGCAATGCGCTGAGGGCGCTGCTGGGCTGCTCTAGGGCGCGAAACTGCTGCGGATTGGGAATAAGCTGTTGCCCGGTGGGGAGCTGCTGAGCAGTGGCCCAGAAGGTGGAGCCCACGCCCAAGATGAGGCCGAGTAATACGCCGAAAACCAACCGCGCCCAAGAACGGCGCAGAAGGCTGAGCCCCTGTGCAATGGCGTCCTGGCGACAGCCTTGGGAAGCAACAGTAGGACGTCGTCCAATCATGTGCGGGTAACCCCCAAAACCTTTTTTGACCCGTTCCACTCTACCCTACTCCTCGTGCCTTTGCTGCAGCTCAGGGATCCCTTTGGAGCGAGGCTGGGAGGAGATGGGCTTCTTGAGCTTGGGCGGAGAGGAGCTGGGCGAGTTGGGTGGCTCTGGAGGCTTTTCCGGCAGCAGCGGTAGGTTGAGAATCAGCTCATACATGCGCAGGTATTCCAGCGCCGAGCGGTGCCAACTGAAATCGCTGGCCATGCCCCGCTTCTGCAGCGCTTGCCAAGTTTCTTTGTGCTGGAAGGCTTCCCAAGCCCGCGCCAGACAGGTGTAGAAGTCCAGGGCTTCGTAGCGGTCAAAGCAGTAGCCGGTGCCGATCCCCTTGCTGGGGATGTGGTGGCTGACGGTATCCACCAGCCCTCCCGTGCGGCGGACGATGGGCACACACCCATAGCGCATGGCGATCATTTGGCTGATGCCACAAGGTTCAAAGCGGCTGGGCATCAAAAACGCATCTGCCCCCCCGTAGATCAACTGGGCCAGCTTGGGTTGGTAGCCTTTTTGGTAGGCCATTTTGCCCGGGTGCCGCTCGGCCATCTCCCGGATCCGCCCTTCGTAGTAGGCTTCGCCGCTGCCTCCCAGCAAAACAAATTGCGCGTCGCTGTAGGCCAAAAAGCGATCCAAGGCTTGGATGAGCAAGTCGATCCCTTTTTGCTCCACCAAACGGGCCACCATGCCCATCAGGAAGGTATCTGGGTTAACGGTCAAGCCCAACTTGGCCTGTAGCGTGGCTTTGTTGGTCGCCCGCCCGCTGAGATCATCGATGCTGAAATTGGCCTCTAGGTCTGGGTCGGTGCGGGGATCAAACCTATCGATGTCGATCCCATTCAAAATCCCGCGCAACCGTTCCCCTTTCCAGGCCAACAAGTCCTGCAGTCCTTCCCCATGCAGAGGGGTGCGAATTTCCATCGCATAGGTGGGCGAGACGGTGTTCACTTGGTCGGCGTAGAGGATCCCGGCAGCCATGGTGTTGTGGGCAGAAAAATACCAGGGCAGCCAGGTCATGCGCTCCAGTTGCCAGCGCCAGGGCCCTTGGTAGGCCAGGTTGTGGATGGTGAACACCGTGCCAATATCGGGAGCTTGGTGCATCCAGGCCGGGATCATGCCGGTGTGCCAATCGTGGCAGTGGATGATGTTGGGTTTCCAGGGGTAGTAAGTCCAGGCAAATTCGGCTACGGCGTTGGCAAAAAAGGTGAAGCGCCAGAACTCGTCCTCGCCGTAGTAGATGCGGTGGGGAGCAAAGCAGTAGTGGCTGACCAAGTAGAGGGGCACATCGGTGCCGGGCAAAACGCTTTCGTAAATATCGGCCACCTGACCCATGACCTGTTTAGACCAGATGGGATCTTTCGAGCGGGGGTATTGCCCTGGTTCCTGGCCGAACTTGTCCCAGAGAAAGCCATACAGAGGCATGATGATGCGGACATCCTGCCCCAGCTTGCGCAAAACGACAGGCAGGGATCCCACCACATCCGCCATGCCCCCCACCTTGGCCAAAGGTGCTGCCTCTGCCGCTGCGAACAAAATCTTGGCTTGAACCACGCTGCCCTCCCTGGTGTTGTGGGCTCTACTCCACCGCCGTGAACGGATCCCGGCTCAGTTGCCCTCAGCCAAAACCCTTCCCATCCTAAAACACAAGGGATCCCTGCGCCGGATGAGCTGATGCAGCGCCTCATCTTGAGGTTATGTTGCAACTTATTGATTTTTCGTAAGATGGAAGGACAGTGCTGCTCAGAACTGTTGTGGGCGCTGCTGTATTGCACTTTATTCGTCGTCATTGTTCTGGAGAGACGTCCTATGACCATAGCGGTAGGGCGCGTGCGTCAGGAGCGAGGATGGTTCGACATCGTCGATGACTGGCTCAAGCGCGACAGATTCGTGTTCATCGGCTG
>NZ_JBSSBR010000014.1:0-74548 GCF_054059035.1 Thermostichus sp. MS-CIW-36 | reverse complement strand
TGCGGGTGGGAAGGGGATGCTGACTATAACGCTGCTCAAGTAATCTCTCTCCTTGGGGCGACTGTAAACTCGCCTGAAATTCCGAAACTTAGCTGCCCTCTGGGGCCGCTAGGGATTGGGATAAAGCCCGCACTCTGCGCGTAGCGCGGGTGTCGGGTAGTTTACTCTCAAAATGCGATTGACAAACAACTGGCTGCTACAGCCTTGGTTTACGGACTTACCCTGGTTACTCGCAATGTCCGTGATTTTGCCGGGACAGGGGTACCTCTCATTAACCCATTTAGACCCTCATAACAAGCCGCGGTAGCGAATAAAGATCAAAACTGCCGCCCAGGATCCCAGCGCCACCTTGATGGCTACCAAAATGTTAAGAATCGGGATCCAACCGCCGCTAAACAGATCCCCCAACTCCCCTCTAGGCAATTCCCAGCCGGCCAGAGCCATCACAGCCACCCCGATAAACGCCACCACCGACAGCTTCTCCCACATCGCAGCCCGCCACCGTTTGTAGATGGCCTCCATCCAGGTGGAAGAGGCGGTGATCGCCACCAAGCCAATGGCCGTCCCCCCCGCTACCCCGGCAGCAAAGCCTCCGCCCGGCGTCAGGTGCCCTCGAATGGCCAGCTCCACCGCAATCAAAGCCGAAATGGTGGCTCCCACTCGCGCCAACACAATCGAGGGAATATCGGTAAATTGAGCTACATTGGCCGTCGGCTGCTCATCCGCCAGCAGGTATTGGGCGCCCAAAATCGCCGTAGAAAACACCACCACTTCAAAGACCGTATCGTAAAGACGGTTGCGCAGAATGAGACCCGTCACCGCGTTGGGCACACCGCTTTCGCTGGCCAGAATCTCCACCGCCTCGACTAAGGCCACGCCCGCTGTGGGATTGGGGGACACGGATCCCACCTCGCCCACGATGAGCTGTAGGGCTGCCAGCAACACCGCTATCCCATACACCCACTTCATGTTGCCATCACCTCAGTGGCCAGAGCTTGCTGCGCCAAAATGGCCTGCAGGCGGGGCACGCGTGTAACCAGGCGATACTCTGCTGCTTCTCCGGCGGGCTCAAGGGCAATGGTGTGTACCTCCCGGCTGCGAAGAGCAGCCACCAACGCCTCTGAACTCCCATAGGCGGTCAACTCCAAGCGCATGTGGTACCGCTGTAGCCCTTGGCGCATCTGCTGTAACAACTGCCGTGCTGCTGAGGTACTGGCCTCCAGCACAGGGCTGCCTTCGAGAACGCCCAGGCGCATGCTCAGCGAAGAGCGCACCGCAATGGCGTAGAGGGTAATAGAAAGCATGGTGCCCACCAGTGCCTCGGTCAGGGCCACATCCGCCGCCCCAAACAGCGCATAGATCAGGACGGCAATCGTCCCCAGGATCCCTCGCATTACCAAGGCGTGGTAGGGATTGGTCTGAGTCACCACCAAGCTTGCCGTCAGGGGCAGGAGTAACGCCATCACCAGCAACAGGGTCTCTTCCATCCTGCCCTCCTATAGGGACTTGCGCTGCGAGCAAAACGCCAGCACATAGCCCAGAATGGTATTCCAAATAGCCAGGGAGATCAGTGCCAACACCAACAGGGGCCATTCCCGTGGGATCCGCAACAGCAGCCCCAGCATGATGCTCATAGAGCCCAGGGTGTCCGACACCGAAAGGCCGTGCAGCTTAAATAAAATCGAGCGATCCCCAAGGAGCGGCGCCGTTCCCCACAGCCAAAACAGCACACCAATCCCAAACAACAGATAGCTCAGACCTTCCACCCAGACTTCCATACTTACCCCCAGGGCGTTTCTAGAGCATTTCCAGCCGCTTCAGTACATGGGCCAAGAGCATTAAGGCCGCATTGCCCACCGACAAAACCAAAACCCCCACAATCCCGATCATCCAATCATCCCGCACCACCGACACCACCAAAATCAGGATGGCCGTCTTTGTGGCCAAGCTGGCAAAGGCGAGCATCGTCTGCCAAATATCTTCCTTCAGCCAAGCGGCATACAGGGGCAAGCACAGCGTTAGGGTCAGGAGAAACAGCAGTAGGTTCACACGTCCTCCCGCGGCTTGAGCACATGGACTTCATAAGTGCCTTGGGCATTGCAATTGAGCACGATGGTTTTGGGCGTGAAGGTAATTAAAAAGATATCCAGAAACACCAGCCCTGCTGAACGGTTGGGCAGGGTTTGTTTGTATACAACTTCCTCAACAGTGTGGGGTTTGAGGATCATCTCGAAGGCTTCCCAGTAGGCTCTTGGGATGGCGAGAAGAATTTCCTGGAGCACCCGCCCCCAATCCCGCCATTGCACCGGTGCAGAAGCCTGGCGCGGCAGCAGCAGTGTTGCCGCTACCCCAATGGCCACATTGTCCCAGCTCAGATTGCCCGTCAGCAAAAACCAAATCAAGAGCCGCAGGCCGATTTCCAATAGACCCAGCTTAGGGTAGCGCTCCATGACTGACCTCACCAAACAGAACCCAAACCAGCACCAACACCACGCTCAGGCCACCCACCACGGCCTCCAGCCCCTCGTTCACCGACCCTTTCTTCAAAGGGATCCGCTCCCAAAACCAGCCCAGCGGGATCCCAACGCCTAGGCTCAGCAGGGCTTTGAGAAGATTGTCAGCGCCAAAGGCCGCCGGCAGCCAGCCCCAGAGCAAGCCCCCACCCCAGAGCACCAGTGCCACTTTATCTTGCCAAGGAGTTGCAGAGGTGGTTGCCCCCTTCATTGGAGAAACAGGTGCCCGCAGCACTCGCACGCCTAAACACGTGGTGCCGACGGTAACCCCCACCAGCAGCCACTCGTGCCAGGGATCCAGAGCAGACAAGCTGAGGGCCTTGGCCGCATACCCCAAACTGCCGGGTACCCCTGCCAGGGAAGCCGTCCCCAAGAGCAGCATCGGCCAACGCCAGGGATGGGTCACGCTTGTTCCAACAAACAGCAAGGGCTTTGCCAACCCATGGGCAAGACCGTACAAACCTGCCCATTGAGGGGCAGCAATCACAAATCCCATCTGCGATACCGAGCTCCAGGCGAGAAGGTGCTGGGGCGTGCTCGCCATCAAGGCCAGTAGGATCCCGAAAACGGCTGAACCAGCGCTCAAGTAGGGCAACCCCTGGGCCAAGACCGGCGAAGCCTGGCTGCAGCGCACCAAAGCCATGGCTCCTGCTTTGGTCGTAAAACCGCTGAGCACCGCCGCAACAACGGGATCCGCGGTAACGTAGGTGAGGGGCAGCCACAGGCCGGCAACGAAGATCGCCCCCTTGGCCAAAAGACCCACAGCAATCAGCGCCAAGGCTGTGGGGTCGGCCATAGTTAAACTGCTCATCGCCAGGGATCCCGTGCGCACATAGACCAGGATTGCGCCCATCAGGTAGAAGAGCATGGCCACATTGCTCATGAAAAGGTAGCGCAGCCCCACCCAGAGCTGGCGTTCGCGGCTCTCCACTGTGGGTTGGCCCTCAGCCCGCCGTCCGTAGGTCAGCAGCAAAAACACGCCGATGCTGAGCACCTCAAGGGAAACGTAGACGCTGATCAGGTCGGCACTGATGACGACAGCATTGGCGCTACCGTGGACGATCAGCAACTGCATGGCCAGAAAGCGGCTGCCCGCAAAGCGTCTATCCAAATACAGGGCCACTCCTAGCGTGACCAGGCCGTGGGCCAAGAGCATCGCTGCTCCATTGGCATCGATCCGCAGCGTCACCCCGAAGTGATCCAAAAGCTGTAGCTCCAGGGGTGTGGCGGTTGTGCCGGGCAAGCCCCCCTGCTGCACCGCATAGACCACCGTCAGCGCAGCCATCCCCACCAGGCTGGGACGGGTTAGGGCTGGCATCAAGTAGGTTGTGAAGGCCAGCAGAAAGGGCAGCGCCACCCATACCAGCGTCAGCTCAGTCATCGGTAGAAGTGCTCTGCGCCCCTGACGCGACTGCCTGTTCGATGCTCTCGACTTCGAGGGTGGGATGATTGCGGGAGAGCTTCATCACCCCCACCAACATCAAGGCTTGTACCGACAGGCCAATGACGATGGCCGTGAGGATGATCCCCTGAGGCACCGGGTCGGCATAGTCCAGCTCGCGCCAGGGTTTGTAGATGGGGGTGAACACACCGCTCCGGGCTGCCCAGATCACGAAGAAGGCGATGACCCCGGTGCTCATGACATCCATAGACAGGATCTTCATAATGAGGTTGCGCTTAACCACGACTCCCCAGAAGCCAAGGAAGATCGTGAGGATGACGGCGGCACTTAACATGGACACCTCGCTTGCTGCGCTCGAGCTATCTTGTCGCTCAGTCGTTCTAAGGCTACGCCCGCTACGCGACCAGTATCCAGCTTCCGCAGTCACAGCAGCCAGATAGCCTATGGCCGGTTGCAACGCTGCCGGGATCCCCATCTCCCCAACAAGGCCGGGATCCCGAAGTAGAAAGAGTTGCAGACTCCGAATAAGCAACTTGACCCGACTTCTTGCCAGCTCTGGGGCTTGGTGGGATCCTGGTCATACACTTCTCATGCCAAGGTCGGAATTCATGGCTGCTGTTCGCAGTTTAAGTTGTAATTTAATGGCCTTGGCGGAACCGACTTCTGGATGCTGAAGATAAGGTGTTGGAGAAGGGGGTTGTAAAAGCCGTGATGCTGCCGGTGGCGGAAGCAGAAGCCCTGATTTTGCAGGCGGTTCAGCCGCTGGGCACAGAGTGGGTGGAGCTGGGATCCGCCCAAGGCCGCGTTCTCAGCCAAACTTTGTATAGCCCCCAAGATTTTCCGGCCCGGCCCACCTCCAGCATGGATGGCTATGCCGTGCGCCATGAAGATGTGCAAGCGGGGATCCCTTGTGAGCTACAGGTGATCGAGACTCTCCCCGCCGGGAAGGCACCCACCCGAGATCTCCAGCCCGGACAAGCGGTGCGTCTCTACACCGGCTCTATCTTGCCCGGCGGTGCGGACACCGTGGTGATGCAGGAAGACACGCAACAACCTTCGCCGGGAACCGTCCGCCTCTTGCAGCGTCCGCAACGGGGCCAATTTGTCCGGCCCCAAGGAGACTTTGCCCGGCAGGGGGATCCCGTTCTGTTGACAGGGCAGGCTTTGGGTGGAGCGGAGCTGGCCGTTTTGGCTGCCATCCGACAGGCGATGGTGCCGGTGTTTCGTCAGCCTCGGGTGGCCCTGTTCTCGACAGGGGATGAGTTGGTGCCCATCCAGCAGGTGCCGGAGCCGGGGCAGGTTGTGGATTCCAACCAGTACGGCTTAGCGGCTCTGGTCAAGGCAGCGGGTGGGATCCCGATCCAGTTAGGCATCGTGCCGGATCGGCCCCAGGTGTTGCGGCAGGTCGTCCAGCAGGCCCTGGCCTCTGCCGATGGGGTGATCTCTTCTGGAGGGGTATCGGTGGGGGATTTTGACCTGGTGGAAAAGGTGCTGGAGGAGTTGGGAGGCGAGATTTTCATCCGCAGTGTGGCCATCAAGCCGGGCAAACCCCTGACGGTGGCCCGTTTTCCCAATCCCCACGGCCCTCCCAAGCTCTACTTTGGCCTGCCGGGCAACCCTGCCTCTGCCCTGGTGACCTTCTGGCGCTTTTTGCACCCGGCTCTGCGAAAAATGGGCGGATCCCTGCCCCCCTACTGGCAGATCCTCTCCGCCTTCAGCGCTGTGGATCTGCATGCCGACGGTCGGCGGGAACACTACCTCTGGGGACGGCTGCAGGTCAAGCCCGAAGGGATCCGATTTCAGCCCGCCGCCAACCTCAATTCCGGCAATCTCATCAGTCTGGCCGGCTGCAATGCCTTGGCTGTGCTGCCGGTGGGAACAACCCAGATCCCTGCCGGTTCGCCCGTTCAGGTGCTGCAACTGCCCTAGAGATCCCTGGCCCTTCTTTCGCTGCTGCCGGAATAACCGTCATAGTCGTTTCAGTTTAGGATGAGATACCCGAGCTACTGGTCGCGCCAGCGGGATGGAGTCCTTGAAGAGCCTTCTGGCCCAGTGCATTCAATGTTTTAGGGTTTTAGGCATAGGTGCAGTATCCTGGCTTGGATCGAAATGACCATAATTTGCGTTAGAACTGTACTACGGTGGGCTATCATAGAGCCGAGACTGTCCTTTGGGGTTGAGTTCCCTCAGGACTCTGTTCCACCAACGCGAACAGCGATCTTCAACCATGCCCACTCCCGCTAACTCTCCTCCTCTTCAAAGCGACGAGGTTCTCAACCCTGAGGACTCCGTTCCGCTGACGCGGACGGTGGCGGCGGCCCGTGAGCCTTTTTTGGGGCTGTTGCGAGACCTGGCGCGGGCCTACCAAGCCTTTGAAAATTATGCCGGGGTTCATATTCGGCAAATGGGGCTGACCGCCCCCCAATTTGATGTGTTGGTGACCCTCGGCAATACCCCTGGGATGACCATGAATGTCCTGGCCCAAAAAACGCTGGTGACCAAAGGGACACTGACCGGCATTGTGGATCGCCTGGAACAAAAAGGGCTGGTGCGCCGGGAAGTGCCCCCGGAAAACCGACGCTGCTTTAAGGTCGTCCTGACAGAGGCGGGGGAAAAACTGTTTGAGGAAATTTTCCCGGCCCACATCGCCTACTTGAAAGAGCGTTTCCAAAAGCTGGATCCCTCGGAAATGGCGCAGATCCAGGCTTGCCTTAAAAAACTGCAGGCTATTTTCTAGCGCTTTCAGATTCCCCTCTCCGATCCGGCTGATCAGCGACCCCCAAGCCGCAGTGCCGGAAGCAACCTCTAGCCCGGTTCAAACGGCTGCCCCAGAGCTGCCGGCGGAGTGGCCTTCACCGCCTGCTGGATCCAGCGCCGCAGCCGAGGTGGGATCCCGCGCAAGCCGTACTCCCACCATTCCCCAGAAGTGAGCACCAACACCAAAATCATCAACACAAAGGGAGCCACCGTAAAAACTTGGGTGGGCACGGCGCGGATGGTAGTCTGGGCAACTCCGGCAAAGGACTGCAAAATGCCGAACAGGTAGGCCCCCAGGGCTACCCGCAAGGGGTTCCAGCCGCCGAAGATGACGATGGCCAAAGCAATCCAGCCATACCCTGCTGTATGTCGGTGGCTCCAGCCGGCCTTGAAATCCAGAGAAAAAGCAGCTCCCGCCAAGCCCAATAGGGATCCCCCCACAAGGGTATAGACATAGCGCCAGAAAATGACATCGGTGCCCCGGGCAAAGGCTGCTGCCGGCTGTTCTCCCATAGCCCGCAACATCAGGCCAGGCTGAGTGCGATACAAAAAGAACCAAGTTCCCCCGATGAGCGCGTAGCTGGCGTACAGCAACAGATCCCCTTGGAACAGGAGTGGCCCCAGCAGCGGCACCTCTCTCAGGAAGGGGATGGGCAGGCTGGGCACCGTTGGCCCTGGGATCCGCACGAACGGATTGCCCAAAAAGGAAGACAAATCCGCCCCCAATAGGGTCAAGACGAAACCAATGGCAATTTGGGATCCCTTCAGGGTCAGCGAGCCAAAGGCCACGATCCCAGCAAACAGCACTCCCACAGCGGCGGCAGCCAAAAAGCCCAACGCCAGACTTCCCGTCAGCTTGGCCACGGCGAACCCAACCATGGCGGCCAGCATGATCGTCCCCTCTGCGGAGAGATTGATCACCCCCGCCCGCTCGGTAATGGTTTCCCCTATGCAGGCAAAGACCAACGGTGTGGCGGTGGCAATGGCAGTAGAGAGAATGGCGACCAGTTGAGCAGCGTTCATGATGGGCCTGTCGAGAACTCGGGTTGGGTTGATGCATTTGCAGTTGCTGCGCGAATGCGCCTGTTGATCTGGGCATCGCCTCAGCCCAACACCCAGAGCATGAAAGCCACC
The DNA here is from genome assembly GCF_054059035.1 of Thermostichus sp. MS-CIW-36. Classification (NCBI taxonomy): domain Bacteria; kingdom Bacillati; phylum Cyanobacteriota; class Cyanophyceae; order Thermostichales; family Thermostichaceae; genus Thermostichus; species Thermostichus sp. MS-CIW-36. The sequence goes on along the minus strand of NZ_JBSSBR010000014.1, from coordinate 66,742 downwards.
CCCAAGGTGACGGCGCCGAACAGAGCATAGCTGATCTGGCGCAGCGGCCTCAGTTGCATAGCATGGAGAGCTTTGAGCCAGTCTAACCCCAAGGATTCCACGAAGCGATCCAACACCGCTTGCATCGGATAGGCATAAACCGATCCCTGCTCTTTAAAGTTCACCAGCACAACCAGCAGTGTAGCGTAGCCCCAGAGGAGGCCCCAGAGCACAGCGCTCAACCCGATTAAAATTGGCTCGAGCATTGACCTTCCCTATGAGTGTGCCCACCGTTCGCGATGGCAGGACGGAGTTCTTCGAGCTTGGGGAGCTTCAGATCTCATTATTCCGGTTCTTTTCCCGTTGAGGCTGCCCTCCCTCAGGCAGTAGCCTAGAAGGGGTCCAAGCTCGCTTTTAGAGGTAAAGGGATTGGTTTTGCCGGTTCTCTTCTGCCCGTCCAGGCCAGGAGATGACAGACTTAGACTTGGAGTACCCGCTCAAAGTTATCTCGTCAAATCCCCATGAGTTCTCGCTACCTGCTGCCCCCCGCCGAACCCAAATCCGTCGGTACCGCCTACATCCTCTGGGCGTTGGGCATATTCGGGATCTGTGGCGTCCATCGCCTCTACCTGGGCAAGACCGGCACAGGCGTTCTCTGGCTGTTCACCTTTGGCCTGTTGGGCATTGGGCAGTTGATCGACCTGTTTTTGATCCCAGGCATGGTGGAAAATCACAACTTCAAACTGGCAGTTCTACAGGGATCCCAGCCTTCCCCAACGCCTGCAAAGGCCGTTTCAGCGCCTTCTCAGCCCTTGAAAGGTCAAGCTCTGATGCGGGAGATTCTGCGGCTGGCCCAACAACGGCAAGGGGTCCTCACCCTTTCGGAAATCGCTATCGACTTGCCTGCCGATTTTGATGAGATTGAAAAAGCGTTGCAAGAGCTGAGCCGGCGGGGCATCGCTTCCCCCGAGAACAACCCGACCACCGGTGCCGTGGAATACCATTTCCTTCACCTGCTGCGCCGCTCCCCCGACCAACGTTCGCTCTAGATGCCCTCCTGCAGACCTCTACTGGGATCCCAGGATCCCTCGGCGCTTGGCTGCCCGAACCGCCCGGCGAAAGGTCAGCAAGCCCAGGCCGAAGTAGAAAACGCCGCTGGTCAGAGCCATGATCAGCCGCACGGGATCCAAGCCCGCCTCGCGCACCATTACGTCGCGTAACAGCCCCGCCCCCGCTGTCATGGGTAGCATCTGCCCCAGCCCCTTCAGGGATCCCGGCCATTCTTCCGTGGGAGCAGCCAACAGAAAAAGCAAGCCGAATTGGCTGATAATTAAAAGCTGCTGAATTCGCTTCCAAATCAGAGCGGCGGATCCCAGCAAAAACGAAAAACCGTAGGCCCCCAGCACCACGCTCACCAAAGGCAACACCAGAGCAGGGGGAAACCGCAACCGGCTGCCCGTCAGCAATAAGATGACGCCCAGAATGACGACGACAATGGAAAAGCGCAACACCAAGCTGGCACAAGCCCGTGCCAAGAAGAGAGTGGCTGCCGAAAATGGCGAGAGCAACACCTGCTCCAAGGTGCCTGTCTGGGCTTCCACCTGCAGGTTGAGGGCGATGTCGTTCACCACAAAAATGACCAGCGTCCAGAGCACATAGCCGATCACCACCGCATCCAACCGTTCGCCAAATTGGGAGGCAGGCCCTGCCACATATTGGGCGCCGGCAAAGAGGGCATAGAAGAAGAACGTGGTGATCAGGATCCCGCCCAGGGCCTCCGCCGGATAGCGAATGTACTGGATCCAGGCCCGCTTTAGTTCGGCCCAAAACAGGTGGATCACTGGCATTGTCTATCCCCTCTTTTCAACAACTCGAGGAAAATATGGGTGAGATCGGCTTCCTCTCGTTTGAGGCTGAGCAAGGGCAAAGGCTTCAAGATCTCCAGCACCTGATAGAGCATCTCTGGCGGGCCGCTGAACCGCACCCGATGGGATCCGAGAATCTCCACCCCTTGGCGGGCCAGTTGTTCAAACCTCCAGGGATCCAGCCCCTGTTCCAGCTCGATCCGGTAAGTACCGACGGCGCCGGCAAAGTGCCGGATCAACTCTCCCGTGGGGGCTTGGGCGATGATCACCCCTTGTCGAATAACGGCTACCTGATCCGAGAGCGCTTCCGCAATATCCAGTTGATGGGTGGTGAGCAAGATGGCTCGACCCGAAGCGGCAATTTGGCGGATCAGGGATTTCACCGCTTGCGCCGATTCCACATCCAACCCCAGGGTGGGCTCATCCAGCAGCAACAGGGCCGGTTGATGCAGGAGGGCGACGGCAATGGCCACCTTCTGCTGCATGCCCCGCGAAAGGGTTTGCACGGCCACATCTTGTTTCTCCTGCAGGCCAAAGGTCTCCAGCAGCTCTAACCCCCGTTGCCGAGCGGTTCTGGGGGATAGCCCCCGCAGCACACCGAAGTACTCCAGGTTCTGTAGGGGGGTCATCCGCCAGTAGAGGTTGCGATTGCCTTCCAGCACTGCCCCCACCTGGGCCAGGGCCCCCGGATCGGTATGGGGATCCCGTCCAAGAATGCGCACTGTGCCCGCGTCCGGTTGGATCAGCCCGGCAATGAGCTTGATGGTGGTGGTCTTGCCGGCCCCGTTGGGCCCCAGAAAAGCCAGGATCTCCCCTGCCGCCATCGTCAGGGATACATCCACCACCGCCCGCACCTCCTTGCTCCCCTGCCGGTAGGTCTTCTGCAGGTGGTGGGCTTCTAGAACTTTACATGACGCGAACACGATGCAAAAAGGAGGGCAAAAGTTCAAACAGAGGAAGGCCGCCCACCCATCCCACTTTCTCACATCAGAGCATGAACCCACCCCGAGAGGGATCCAGCAGGATTCAGGAGGTTGTCAGGGCCAAACTCATTTTGTCTAGCCACTGCAAAAGGCTCTCCAGTTGCTGCGCTGCCGGTACCATCCCCAGACCCCGCACCGTCACCTTGCCCGGTTGGTAAACAAAGCGAGGCTGCAGGTGAGTGGGCAGGGCCTCTTTCAGGCGATTCCAAGCGGGCTCCTCCATGGGGGTTTCCAAAAGCACATGCTCTTTGGCCGGTTTGATGCGGGAAAAGCCCAGGGCTCGGGCCAGCACCTTCAGCTCCATTACCCGCAGCAGCTCCTGAGTGGGCTTGGGCAGGGGGCCAAAGCGGTCTTGCCATTCTTGGGCAATTTGCAACAGCTCGACCCGAGAGCCAGCAGCGGCCAGTTGTCGATAAGCCTGCATCTTTTGATCTTCGTCGGGAATATAGCTTTGCGGGATCATAGCGGTAACATTCAGGTCGATTTGCGTGTCCTCCACCTGCGGGATCTCCTGGCCGCGAATTTCTCGAATAGCCTCTTGCAGCATCTCCAGGTAAAGATCGAAGCCCACTGCATTGACTTGCCCCGATTGCTGCGTTCCCAACAGGTTGCCAATGCCGCGAATTTCCATATCCCGCATCGCCAACTGATAGCCGGATCCCAGTTGGGTAAATTCCTGAATGGCCTGGAGACGTTTGCGGGCGTCCTCGCTGAGGATCCCATCTTCTCGATAGAACAGCCAAGCATGCGCTTGGATCCCGGCCCGGCCCACCCGCCCCCGCAGCTGGTATAGCTGAGCCAATCCAAACTCCTGAGCATTTTCAATCAAAATGGTGTTGACGCGGGGAATATCCAAACCGGATTCGATAATCGTCGTGCAGACCAGGATATCGATTTCCCCATTGTTAAAAGCCAGCATCGTTGCCTCTAGCTCCCCTTCCGGCATCTGCCCGTGGGCAATGGCAATGCGGGCGCCGGGCACCCATTCCCGCAATTTGGCGCTGGCTTCTTCGATCCCTTCGATGCGGTTGACCACATAAAACACTTGCCCACCCCGATCCAATTCCTGGCGGATGGCTGTGCGGACAACCTCAGGATTGTAGGGCGAAAGGTGAGTTTTAATGGGCCGACGGGAAGGCGGGGGAGTTTGGATCAGGCTCATTTCCCGCAGCCCCGACAAGGCCATATACAGGGTGCGCGGGATGGGGGTGGCGGTGAGCGTCAGCACATCCACCTGGGTTTTCAGCAGCTTAATCTTCTCTTTTTGGTTGACGCCAAATCGCTGCTCTTCGTCAATCACCAAAAGGCCCAAATCGCGAAATTGTACATCCTTGCCCAAAAGCTGGTGGGTGCCCACCACAACATCCAGTTCGCCGCTTTTGAGACGGGATAGGATTTCTTTTTTCTCCTCCGAGGTGCGGAAGCGGTTGAGCAAGCCCACTTGAATGGGATAGGGAGCGAAGCGCTCTTTTAAGGTGTGATAATGCTGCTGGGTGAGAATGGTGGTCGGCGCCAAAAGAGCCACTTGCTTGCCGGCGGTTACGGCTTTGAAAATGGCACGGATTGCCACCTCTGTTTTGCCAAAGCCCACGTCCCCACACAGCAGCCGATCCATGGGGCGTGGAGATTCCATATCCCGCTTGATCTCCTGGACAGCTCGGAGTTGATCCGGCGTCAGGGGATAGGGGAAAGAATCTTCCAGCTCCTGTTGCCAAGGAGAATCGGGCGGGAAGGCATAGCCCTCCTGTTCGGCGCGCTTGGCATAGAGTTCCAACAGGTCAAAGGCTACTTTTTGCAGGCTCTTTTTGACTTTTTGCTTGGTCTTTTCCCAAGTGCTGCCGGACATTTTGTGCAGGGCAGGAGGCCCATCCCCGCTGGCCCGGTAGCGGGAAAGGGAGTTGACCTGGTCGGCAGCCACCCGCAACAGGCCATCGCTGTATTGAATAACCAGGTACTCGCGGGTTTCGCCCCCAATGGTGAGGCTTTCTAAGCGCAGAAACTGGCCAATGCCATGGGCCTTGTGAACGACAAAATCCCCTGGCTTGAGCAGGTTGGGATCCACCTGGCGAGAGCTGGCCTGGCGGCGCTTGCGCACATAAGTAGGGGTGGCCAGGCTGTGCTGGCCGAAAAACTCGCGGTCGGTGAGCACCACCCACCCCAAGGTGGGCAGGAGAACCCCCTCCAGCTCGGCCAGGCCGGAATACTTGAGGGCCACCGGGGTGTAGGACTGCAGCTGGCGCTCGATGGCGGGGAAGTCTTTGGGGTTGGGCACGTACTGGGCGGGGCAGTCGTGTTCCTGCAGCAGAGCTACGGTGCGGGAGGGCTGGGCAGAGAGGATCCACACCTGCAACTGCTGCTTGCGGTACTCGCGCAGGGTTTTGGCCAGGGATCCAAACTGGTGGGGAGCAGTAGGCACAGGCCGGCTTTTTAGGTCAAGGGCAGCTTCGGCTTCGCTAGCAGGGGCAAAGGTGCGGGCCAACAGGCAGGGGAAGGGATCCCAGTCGGGAGCCTTGAGATCAAAGGGGCGGTGGAAAGGCACCAGAGCTGGCTCGCTGGCCCGGGCCAGCTGCCACTGCTCCTGGGCGTGGCTTAGCCACTGCTGGCTGTGGGCCTGGCACTGCTCTGGCTCGTCGATCAGGATCAAAGCCTCGGGATCCAGATAGCTGAGCAGATTGGCGGGAGGGGTGTAGAGCAGGCCGAGAAAACGGCGCAAGCCCTCCGGGGGGGTGGGCGACTGCTCCAACTGCTGCCGTAGGCCCTGGGAGAGCTGATCGGCTTTTTCCTGCAGAGCCGGCCAGAGGATAGGCCCATAGCCGGTGGGAGTAAGCCAAACGTAGGGGATCCCATCTTGGGAGCGCTGGCTGACTGGGTCAAACTCCCGCAGTCGCTCCAGCTCGTTGCCAAACCACTCTAGGCGCACCGGCCATTCGCAGGCCACCGGGAAAACGTCGAGAATGTCGCCCCTTTGGCTCCACTGCCCCTCGCTTTCCACCAGGCTCACCCGCTGGTAGCCCAGACGGGTCAACTGCTGCCCCAGTTGCTGGGGAGACATCTCCAGGCCAGGTTCCAGCTTGAGACAAAAGGCCCGAAACACCTCTGGGGGGGGAAGGTGGGGCTGTAGGGCCCGCTCCGTAGCCACGATGGCAAGCCCGGTTTTGCCCTGGAGACAATCGGCCAGCACCTGAAACTGGCCCCACACCAGCTCCGGTTCCAGGTCAAAAGGTTCGTAGGGGGAAGCCTCTGAAGTAGGGTAAAGCTGCACACTCTCCCAGCCCATGCCCTCCAATTGCGCTGTCCACCGGCCCGCTTCTTCCAGCGTGGCAGTGACCACCAGCAGGGATCTTCCCTCCTGCTGGGCCAAAGCCGAGGCGATCAACCCCTTGGCAATCCGCCCTGCCCCCTGCGGATTTGCCCGTCGCTGCGATCTCAAGCAGGCGGCCAGCTCTTGAATCAAGCCGGACTGGCCTAGAAAGCGCACCAGCGGAATAAACGACATCTTCCACCCCACCCTGCAAACTGGGATCCCAATTCTGGCAGGCTCCGGGGACGATCAGCAGCCGTCTGCCGGCTCTGTAAACCGGAAGTCCTCCCTTGCTGGGAATCGCTCCTCGATCTATTAGGGCAACAGTTTTGTTGTTTTTTGTTGTTTAAAGGCGAAGAAAACCACAACCTTATGCTAACGACCTGCCAGTCTTCGGCCGCTGGGTTCACAGTGCACTTTTTGCCTTGTAGTCTAAATCACAAAAAAAGCCTATACTTCACAGAATCCTAAAATTAACCTTTAGAGTCGGACGGCTTGTCGATTGTCTTGGCCAAGATTCGATGTTAGAAGGAACCACAAAGCGCGGCTTTCCCGGCCTCATCTGATGTCTGCCAGTCAGCAAGATGTTTTTCATGCCGGAGATGTAGCTGCATCAACTGCAGCAGATGTTGTCGGAAAAAGCTGTATGGGTCAATTCATCTAAACTTGGTACAAATCATGTTTCTAGATACCGTTGCCCTTTCTCGTCTACAGTTTGCCCTCACGGCCATTTTTCACATGTTGTGGCCGGTTTTAACAACAGGGATGGCCATTTATCTCGTTGTTGTTGAGGGACTTTGGCTGAAAACCCGCAACTTAGATTACTACCGCCACGCCCGTTTCTGGTCAAAACTCTATGTGTTGAACTTTGGTATTGGCGTGGCCTCAGGCTTGCCGATGGCCTTTCAGTTTGGCATGAACTGGGCGCCCTTCTCCGAAGCAGTGGGAGATTTTTTCGGCACCATCCTGGGGTTTGAAGGCACGATGGCCTTTATGCTGGAGGCCAGCTTTCTGGGGATCATGCTGTTCGGCTGGGAGCGCGTCCCGCCGGTGATTCACTGGATCTCGACGATCCTGGTGGCCTTTGGCGCCAACTTATCCACCTTTTGGATCCTGACGGCCAACTCTTGGCTGCAGACGCCGGCAGGTGGCGTGTTCGTGGATGGGAAATTCGTGGTGCGGGACTACCTGCAAGCTATTGTCAACCCCTTCATGGTCAACAGCTTTCTGCACATGTTTTTTGCCACCTTGGAAACCTCTTTGTTTGTAATCGGTGGCATCAGTGCTTGGTACATTCTCAATCGGCGGCACAGCGAGTTTTTCTCCCGCTCCCTCAAAGTGGTCTTGGCGATGGCCCTGGTGGTTGCCCCCCTGCAGGTGTATATCGGCCATTTGAGCGCAGAGCAAGTGTATCGCTATCAGCCGGCCAAACTGGCAGCTATGGAGGCCCAGTGGGAGACGATCCCTGCCGGTGAGCGGGCGGACTGGAGCCTTTTGGCCTTGCCCAACGACCGCGAAGAGCGCAACGAGTGGGAGGTGAAGATCCCCGGCGCGCTGGGCTATCTGCTGGAGTTTAAGCCCCGCTTGGATCGACCCATTCAAGGGCTCAAAAGCTGGGATCCCCAAAATCGTCCCCACATGGTCGGCCTGATCTACTACTCCTTCAGAACGATGGTGGCCATTGGTCTTTTTCTGGCCGGGCTTATCGGAGTCACCCTTGTGCAATGGCTGAGGGGCAAGCTCTCAGTGGAGGCCCTTTCTCAGCAAAAGTGGCTGATGAGAGCTTGGATCTTCGCAGCACCCCTGGGATACATCGCCGTTGAAACCGGTTGGATCGTCCGCTGTGTGGGTCGGCAGCCCTGGATTGTGTATGGACAACTGCGCACGGTGGAATCGGTTTCGCCCCTACCGGCAGGAGAAGTGCTGTTTTCTCTGGTTGGCCTGACCGCGTTGTACACTGTGTTCTTCGTTGCCGCTCTCTACTTTGGCAGCCGCATCATCCGCGAAGGGCCAAACCTGGAGTTGCCCGCTCCTGCCCCAGCAACGCAGCCGGTGATCGTGGTCGAGCCTGCCCGCCACGAGCCAGATCGCCGTCCTGCAGAAGCTCGGTAGCAGTAGTACGGCTGGCTATCTCAACTGGCCATTCCCAACGGCAACAAAACACAGGCAACGTAGCAGGTTCATTCCCGGTAGCCGTGAAACTGGTCGTTGCGTTATTCCCAACTCCTCTTTCCCCCTGGGAGAGGGTGGTCGTGTCAGCAGCTCGGCGGGTTTGGGTTGGGCAATCGGGAACTGCCCTCAACGGGTTTGAAACAGCCAACAGCGGAGAGAACAGCGATGGAATCTTTTGAGCCTTTACAGCGGTTTCTGCCCCAGGTTTGGTTTTTTATCCTGGGCCTATTCCTATTTCTCTACGTTCTGCTGGACGGGTTTGATCTGGGAGTTGGTATCCTCTCCCTGACGGCCTCCAGCGAGACCCGGCGCAGCATTCTCATGACCAGCTTGGGCAATGTTTGGGATGCCAACGAGACGTGGCTGGTGTTGATGGGGGGATCCCTATTTGGATCTTTTCCTCTCGCCTACGCCACCATTCTCAATGCCCTCTACATACCCTTGGTGATCATGGTGGTGGGCCTGATCTTGCGGGCCGTTTCCTTCGAGTTTCGGGAAAACGCCGACAACAAGTTGGTGTGGAACCTGGCCTTTGGAGTGGGCAGCTTTTTGGCAGCCTTGGGCCAGGGATTTGCCTTGGGCAGCGTCTTCGAAGGGATCCGCGTGGACGAAGCCGGCCACTTTGCCGGCAGCCCCTGGGATTGGCTGACCTGGCGCACGCTGTTGGTGGCTCTTACTTTGATCCAGGGCTATGTGTTAATCGGCTCAGCCTACCTAATCGTTAAGACCACCGGCGAGCTTCAGGAAACCTACTACAAGACGGCAACCATCGCCACCTGGACCACCCTGCTTGGGGCGCTGTTTATCACTGTCAGCACGCCCATCATGTCCGAGCAGGCGCGATCCCAGCTCTTCTCGCCTCCCCTTTTCTACATCTTTGCCGCCATTCCGGCGCTGGGGCTTTTGTTTGTGGCGTTGTTGCTGCGCAGCCTGCGCCGGCGGGAAGAAAATAGCGTTTTGGTTTACACCTTTTTGATTTTTGCGCTTTCTTTTGTCGGCTTGGGGTTCATGGTTTTCCCCAACATTATTCCCCCCAGCGTCACCATCTACGAAGCGGCGGCCTCCCCCAGCTCCCTGGTGTTTATGCTCACCTTTATCGGCTTCCTGATCCCGGTTATTTTGTCCTACAACATCTACAACTATGTTGTGTTCCGAGGCAAAATTGTAGTGCAAGAGGTAGCCGAAGAGGCCAAAGTTTCAGAGGCAGTTTAAGCTGGCCCAAGATCAAGGAACAACCCCGCCCGGTATGCCAGGCGGGGCAATTTTTTAGGCGCAATCGAATGCCTATAGAGATCGGCTCTCACTCTCTCTTGAGCCATTGCCGGATTTGCTCGGCAGCCACATCGCGACCTCCCAGCCCAAAAGCCAGCGCCACCGCCACGGCAATCGCCCCCAGAACCAGACCAAAAGCCAACACCACAATGTCGGTGGCCACGCCCATCTGCTGCAGGGCCATGGCGCCAACAAAAACCAAGATAGCCACCCGCGCCGCCTGGGCCAGTACCCCTGAGGAAGGGCTACCCAAGCTCTTGATCATAGAGTGGGCCAAATTGGCCAAATAAAGACCGATCCCAAACACCAGGGCGCCGATGAGCACCCGACCGGAAATCAGCAACAGCCCCTGCACAATGTCGGTTAGGGCGGCAAACTGCAGCAACTCCACTGCCGGCACCGCCCCAAACAAGACCACGCCTACCCAGACCACCAAGCCGGCGATCTCGGAGGGAGTGCGACGTTTGGCAGCGGGATCCCCTTCAGGCTCAGGAGCAGCGGCCAGGGGCAAGCCCAGCCCCGCGACCAGACGGTCAAAACCCACCGCCTGCAGCAACTGGGTTACCAAGCTGGCCAAAAATTGCCCCAGCAAGTAAAAGACGGCCAGGATCAAAGCGGATCCCGCGATCAAGGGAATGGCCCGCAACACCTGCTCCAGCATCGCCACCGCCGGATCGGAGATGGCCCGAATTTCCAAGGCATTCAGCGCCGCAATCACCGCCGGGATCAACACCAAGACATACACCACCGTCCCGACGATCTGGGCCAACTGGGGAACGCCAAAGCGTGCCCCCAACCGATTTGCCCCTGCTGCCACCAACAAATTGGAGACGATCCCACGCACGATGCGGGCCAAAAACCAGCCCACTGCACCGATGATCAGCGCTCCCAAAATCCGCGGCACCATCGACAGCAACTGATCCAGCAGGTTTTGCACCGGCTGCAGCGGCCCCTGCAGGTTCAGGGTATCCAGGATGATCGGCAAAAAGAACAGCAGAATCAGCCAGTAAAGGGCATTGCCCAAAGTTTCATTCAGCAGGAAAGGGGTGACCTCTGTACCTCCCTCTTGGCCGGTTGGGGTTCCTTCTGCACCTGCCTCACCGGCAGTGCTTTCCTGTTGCAGAGGCCGGGCCAACTGCTCATCGAGGTTGAAACGCCGCAGCCCCTGGATGACCGCCAGCCGAGCAACAGTGGCCACCACCCAGCCCACAGCCAGCAGCACCAGCGCCCCACCCACCCGTGGCAGATAAACGAAGATTTCCCCCAAAAACCTGTTGAGCGGATCGGAGACAGCTTGAAGCTGCAGGGCATTCAGTACCGCCACCAACACAAAAGCAAGAATCACCCAGTAGACGGCAGCGGCCACCCAGCGCTCCGTTTGGGGCAGCTTCTCGCCGGGCTTTTGGCCCAAAACCCAAGCAGCCAAGCGATTGTCCAGTTGCGTCCTTTTGAGCAGTCCTCTAACGCCGAAGGCTACTGCCGTGGCCACTATCCAACCCAGAATTAAGATGGCAATCGCCGCAAGGAGATTGGGCATAAAATCGATAAGCCTAGACCAAAGACTGACGACAAAAGAGATGGCCTCATTTCCAATGGTGTTTCCAGAGGTGTCCATAATGATCCTCACAGCTTGAAAATGCTCAGGATGGACAGATAACAAGTGTAGGTTAACCTGAAGTGTTTTTTCAGGCAAGTTGGCCAAAGGGGGAATATGATATGAAAAATGTATATTGAGGCAGAAATGTTGGATCTCGAAATAAAACTTCACATTCTATTAACCCAAGGGCTCCAGCCATCAGTCAAAGCTCCGATGGGCCATCGAACGGCAAGGATCGAATTCAAGTTGTTGATACCGCAGATTATAGCTTTTCCCCACCGAGCAGGAGCTCCGTGATCAAGTCAGCGTCTCCGTTGCACGGTAGATGCGCCTGCATTGGCTAGAGCCAATGTTGCCGGAAGGAGCTGTGTCGAGCAGTTTGCATCCACAAAACGAGAGCACTTTGATGATCTATAAAAGAATCAAATACGCAATCGGCGCCCGGTCAATGTGTTGTATTGCATTGTATCGCCCGCAGTCTTGATATTCTTAGCCCATTGGCTTGCTTGTTGTCTGGCTTGAGGTGTATCCCGAAAAACGTTCACAGCCCTTCAATTTATATACAATTGACGCTTTTCTAAATCGGTTTCTTCCAATACACCAGCGCATCTTCTCCGTTGTAATACCCCTTGCGACGTCCCAGCCGTTGAAACCCTGCCGATTCGTACAGGCGGATTGCCGCTTGATTGGAAGCCTTCACTTCCAGAGTAGCCCAGCGGCAGCCTGCTGCTCTCGCTTGGTTCAGCAGTTCTTCCAGAATCCGCCGGCCCAAGCCCTGTCGTCGGTGCTCGGGATCCACCGCCAAGGAGATGATATGCGCTTCTTCTTCAATACGCCAGAGAATGCCGAAGCCCACCAGCTCTTTTGTCACCTGCGTCGGCGAGGTGGGGCCTGGAGAGGGAAGGGGGAACTCGGCTCGGCCCGAGCCACACGGGGCGCCAACGGCAACGGGTTCCGCCACTACCCCAATCACCGTGCTTGTGGGTCGTTCCAGCTCCGCTCGATATCCCTGTTCTCCCCAGTATCCCCCATAGCACCGCCGATCCAGCTCCAGCAGTTGGGGCAGGGCGGTGATGTCCAGCACCTGCAGCCGATAACTCGTACCGCTCATGGTGGCCTAGTCTCGCAATTCGCAGAATTCCGCCAACAACAACTGCCCCAAGGGATCGTCATCGGGAGCCGCGTAGGGCAAGGCTCTGCGGCTGATGCTCAAGATGTTGCCCCCCGATTGGGGATGGTGCTCCACACCGCTTTCGCGAACAGGCTTGAATTCGTAGTCGATCCCTTCGGTGAAGCCGGCTTCCTGTAGGTAGTCTTGGGCGGCTTTGAGGATCCCTTCTCGCAGTTGCGCTTTGACCGCAGGGGCCATGAGGTGGCGAACAAACCACTGGGCGCTGGCGGGATCCACCTCGGCCAGGTATTGGAGGGCAGGGGTCAACACGGCGGGGCGCTCTTGAGGGGACAAGCCGTTCACCTGCTGAGCTACCGCGGGCACATCCCGCCGTTGCATCGCCTGGATCAGGGCTTGTGTGGCTGGAGAAAATGAGGGATCCGACACTTGGCTCATGGCTGGGGGTACCAGAGGGATTCGAGGGTGCGAACAATGGTCTCTGCTTGCTGTAGGGAAGAAGTGGTCGGCAGACAGACGGTTACATGGCCCAGTTTCCGCCCTGGGCGGGCAGGGGTTTTGTGGTACCAATGCACCGTGGCATTGGGGAGCTGGGCCAGGCGCTGCCGCTTTTCTGGGTAATCGCCGGTGGCATGCTCATAGCCCAAGAGGTTCACCATCACTGCCCCCGCGCACTTGAGGGAGGGATCCCCCAAAGGCAGGCCGAGGATGGCCCGCAGGTGTTGCTCGAATTGTGAGGTGTGGCAGGCTTCCAGGGTGTAGTGGCCGGAATTGTGGACCCGCGGCGAGATTTCGTTGATCCAGATCCCGGCCTTGGGATGGGGGGGCGGCACCCAGAACAGCTCGATGCCAAACACGCCAACTGCACCCAATTTTTCCATCAGATCGGCTGCTAAGCGCCGGATCTCGGCCTCGGTGGTTGGGGGGATGCGGGCAGGCACCAGGACATGGCGGCAGATTTGCTCAATCTGCACAGTTTCCACCACCGGGTAAACCCGGATCTCTCCCTTCAGCCCCCGCGCTACCATCACCGCCAGCTCCCGCTCGAACGGGATCCATTCCTCCAGCAATAGCGGGATCCCCTTGGATTGGCCAATGGCCTGCTGCAAAGCCACTCGGTCGCGCAAGATGCAGGTGCCCTGCCCATCGTAGCCCTGCCGCCGTCGCTTGAGCACCACCGGAAAGCCCAACCCGGCCAGGTCTGCCGAATCCAACACCGCCTCCAGCGGAAAAAAAGTCGGCACCGGCAACCCCAACCCCGCCAGGAACTGCCGTTGGTGCAACTTGTCCAGCAGCGGCTCTAGCGTGCTGAGGCTGGGACGAAAGCGGGATCCCTCCGGATCCAGTTTTTTCAGCTCCGGCAGAGGGATAAACTCGTTTTCAAAAGTAACCACCGGGCAGCGCTCCAACAACTGGGCCGTGGCCTGGCTGTCGGCTGTGGATCCCCAAACCACCCCATCGGCCACTGCCACCGCCGGATCGGTGGGAGCAGCAGCCTGCACGATCAGCGGGATCCCCATCTGGCGAGCCGCCAAGGCCAACATCTGCGCCAACTGCCCGCCGCCGATCACCCCCACAGGTTGGGATCTCTGAGTTTCTGGGGATACCTGGGGTTCCACAGCCGTACCGTTATACTGAGTAGTGGGTCGCTATCCATCGCTTCTTGGATCCAGAACCCCATTATGGGATCCCTTGCCCTCCAGCGCTAGGAGAAAAACGGTGGAACCCTCTCAACCCTCTGAGCTGAGAGCTCTAATCAACCGGGCTTTGGCGGACAAAGTCTTGACTCGCGCCGAGCAACAGCAGATTCTCAGTGCCGTCATGGCCGATCAAGAAATTTCCCCAGAAGAGCACGAGCTGCTGGAGTCGGTTGTGGAGCGCCTGAACAGCGGCGAGATCCGCGCCGTCGATTAAACCCTGTCTTCAGGTTGAGATTGCCCTCAAGACTTTGGAGAACTAGACTCCAGTCTGTCCTCGAACGCCGGGTATTCTGCTTGTATCCTTGGGCTCATCCCGTCGGGTGGATCGCCTAGAATAATCCACAACCCACCTCTTTCTGCTGCCATGAGTTCTCACTCTTCAGATTGGTTCACGCGGGCTCGCCACATTTTTTACGGCACGGCCACTGCTCTGGTGGAAATCCTGCAAGACCCGGAAAAGCGCACCGAAAACCTCAACCGCCTCTCGATGGACTTGGGCCAACTGGCGGCAGAGCTGGAGCAAAAGGGAGAGTTGATCGAGCAGGAGGCAGTTCGTTACGTTGAGAGTCTCAGGGATCCAGCCGCCAACGCCCCCTCGGCAAGTCCTGACTCTGAAGCGCCTGTCGAGAATGCTCCCCCGACACCAGCTTCCTCCCCCAACAAGCCGGCTATCTCCAGAGAAGAGATGGCTGAGTTGATGGAGCTGATCCATCAGATTGAGTCCTTGCGCCTGGATTTGGAGCGGTTGCGCACCTCGTCCTGAGTCCTGTGCGGTTCGATATCCTTACCCTTTTCCCCGAATTTTTTGAAACGCCGCTGCGCATTGGGCTGGTGGGCAAAGCCCTACAGCAGGGGATCGCCGAAGTCCACTGCACCAATCCACGCGACTTCGCCACCGATAAGCACCGCCGTGTCGATGATGAGCCCTACGGGGGTGGGGTGGGCATGGTGCTCAAGCCAGAGCCTTTCTTCGCTGCTGTCGCCTCCCTGCCCCGGTTGGATCCCTGCGAGATCATTCTGCTGACGCCCCAGGGGCAACCGCTGAACCAGGCGCTGCTGCAGGAGCTGGCCCAGAAAGCGCAACTGATCCTGCTGTGTGGCCAGTACGAGGGCTTTGACGAACGCATCCGCCAATACCTGGCCACCCGCGAGGTGTCGCTGGGGGATTTTGTCCTGACGGGGGGGGAAATTCCGGCGCTGGCCCTGATCAACGGCGTGGTGAGGCTCTTGCCGGGCACTGTGGGCAAGGTAGACTCGTTAAAGAGCGAAAGCTTCCAGGCGGGGCTGCTGGACTATCCTCAGTACACCCGCCCGCCAGAGTTTCAGGGGCACAAGGTGCCGCCGGTGCTCCTCTCAGGCGACCATCAAGCCATTGCCCGTTGGCGTCTGCAGCAGCAGCTGGTTCGAACCTGGCAAAGGCGGCCAGACCTGTTGGCCAAGCGCCCCTTGACCGCCGAAGAGCAACAGTTGTTGGCAGAGGGGTTGGCGGAGCAGCACCCTGGCGTGAACGATGTGGAGAAATGAAATCATGCTCGGCAATCTTCTCAACCGTCTCCTGAATCCATCGCTTGTCTCCTGGCGTGGGATCCCCTCGCCCCCAGCACTGCTCCTGGTGGGAATGGCCTTGAGCTCGGTTCTGAGCGGTTCTGGGGTGGCCCTGGCTCAAACTCAAAGTGGAAGTGTCAACGAGGCCATTCGCCGCGACAGCAATCCCCCTCTGTTGGATGGCACCAGCATCAACGTCAACGATCTCTTCCGGGCTGCCGACTTCCTCTCCCGCCAAAGTGCTGCTTCCCGCTGGGACGGCAAGGCCAGCGTTGATGCTGCTGTGGAGCAATTTAACCAATCCCGCCGCCGCTCCCTCCCGCTTTCTCCCGGTTCCTTGGCACCTGAGCCCACCCCCACTCCCTAAGGTTGGATCCCATTCCCGGTAAATCTGTTAGGATCGCAAAGCCGATCCCGTGCCTGCTGAAATGCGGTACACCGTTTTCGGGATCCATTAGGAGAACACCGCCGTGGTTAAGAGCACCCCCTCCAGCAAAACCGATACGGAGCAGCGTTTGGATCCCGCCAGCCGGGGTCACTCCAAAGACAGTTCCACCGCACCCAAAGGGATCCTGGGTTTTATTCAAGAGACCCGCACAGAATTAAGCAAGATTGTTTGGCCGAGCCGCCGGCAATTGATCGGCGAGTCGGTAGGGGTCTTACTGATTGTGTTGGCTTTTGCTTCCTTCATCTACCTGGTCGATCAAGTGTTTGCTTGGGTAGCCACTCAGCTGTTCTTGTGATGTTCTGTCCTGAGGGGCAAGAGAGTCATGTTCAAGGATGGCTACAGGGAGGATGTGAGGTGATGAGGCCAGAGCAGCAGCGAAAACGTCGTGGGGGCCGTGTGGAGCACTTTGAGCCTGCAGACGCGATCCCGGAACCAGACGAGGGGGAAGGTCAAGAGCGTCGCAACCTGCGCTGGTACGCCGTGCAGGTGGCCTCAGGCTGCGAGAACAAAGTGAAGAGCACCCTGATGCAACGGGCGGCTGCTTTGGATGTGGCGGATCAAATTGTCGAGGTGGTGATCCCGAAGCGGACGGGCTTCAAGCTGGATCGATCCGGCAAGCGCCAGGAGCAAGAGGAGAAGATTTTTCCCGGCTATGTCCTGGTGCGCATGGACATGAACGACGACACTTGGATGGTGGTGAAAACAACCCCCAACGTGATCAACTTTGTCGGCACCGAAGAAAAGCGGGCCTACGGTCGCGGTCGGGGGCATGTTACACCGCGTCCCCTCAGCCAAAGCGAAGTCCAGCGCATCTTCAGCAGCGTCGAGGTGGAGGAAGTGCCCCTCAAAATCGACATGGCCCCTGGGGATCGCATCGAGGTGCTATCCGGCCCCTTCCAGGGTTTCTACGGCGAGGTGGTGGAGGTCAGCCCAGAACGGGGCAAGCTCAAGGCGTTGATCTCGATTTTCGGGCGCGATACCCCGGTAGAATTAGAGTTTGGTCAAGTGCGAAAAGAGGTGTAACTGCGTTTCATGGCTAAGAAGTTGGTGGCCGTGGTCAAGTTGGCCATTCAGGCGGGCAAGGCCACCCCCGCTCCCCCCATTGGCCCAGCCTTGGGTCAACACGGGGTCAACATCATGGCCTTTTGTAAGGAGTACAACGCCAAGACGGCGGATCAGGCCGGGATGGTGGTACCGGTTGAGATCTCCATCTTCGAGGATCGCAGCTTTACCTTCGTCCTCAAGACGCCGCCGGCTTCGGTGTTGATCAAGAAGGCTCTGGGCATTGAGTCTGGCTCCAGCGAGCCCCACAAAACCAAGGTGGGATCCCTGACCCGAGCTCAACTGCGCCAGATCGCCGAGCAGAAGCTGCCGGATTTGAATGCCCACGATGTGGAGGCGGCCATGAAAATTATTGCCGGAACTGCTCGCAGCATGGGGGTGACGGTGGTGGATTGATGGAGGGATCCCTTGCCCGGTCTGAGGTGTTCACGGTCTTGAAAAAGTTGTTCTAGCAAACCACTGTGGGGGAGAGAAGTTCTCGCCAGTACCCCGAGGAGAAACGATGGCTCGAAAGCTTTCCAAACGTATGCAGGCTTTGCGGGAGAAGGTGAAGCCCATTGCCTATGCTCCCGAAGCGGCTTTGGCCCTGATGAAAGAGACGGCCACCGCCAAATTTGAAGAGGCGGCAGAGGTTCACATCCGCCTGGGGATCGACCCCAAGTACGCCGACCAACAACTGCGCACCACTGTAGTCTTGCCCAGGGGCACCGGCCAAGAGATCCGGGTGGCGGTGATTGCCCGTGGCGAGAAAGTGGTGGAGGCCCAAAATGCAGGGGCGGATCGGGTTGGATATGAAGACCTGATCGAGGAAATCAGCAAGGGCATGATGGATTTTGACCTTCTGATCGCCACCCCCGATGTGATGCCCCAGGTGGCTAAGCTGGGGCGGCTGTTGGGGCCGCGCGGCCTCATGCCTTCTCCCAAGGGGGGAACGGTGACCATGGATCTGGCCCAGGCGATCAAAGAGTTTAAAGCCGGCAAGCTGGAGTATCGGGCAGATCGCACCGGCATTGTGCATTTGATCTTCGGCAAGTGCAAGTTCCCCGTCGAAGCTCTGCTGGAGAACCTAAAGGCAGTGCAGGAGTCCATCGATCGCAACCGTCCCTCTGGAGCCAAGGGCAAGTATTGGCGAACCCTACACGTTTCTGCTACAATGGGCCCCTCGATTGAGGTTGATATCAATGCCCTGCGGGAGCTGAAGTTGGCGACCTAAGCCTGGCTTCGGCGCTGCGATGGGTTGAAAAGGGTTTGAGTGAGTGAATTTGGAGGAGGATCCCGGCAGAACATCTTTCCCCAGTCGAATAGCAAGCCGAAGACAGCAGGTGCCCGCGGGCTTAATGTCCTGCCGAGGTTTGAGCGAAGTTCAAAGGGATCCCTTCTTGGATCGCTTTTGATGGTGCGCTTATCTCCATGCGTCTCGGCCACGGCTGGGACGCATTCTGTTTGGCAGAACCCAGATTCACCACCCGTTAACCCTGGGTGACCATTGACAACAAAGGAGGTGAGCGCATGGGCAAGCAACCTTTAGCGAAGAAAGCGGAGATCGTCGATAAAGTCCGATCCCTGCTGCAGGCCAGCCAAATGGTGCTGGTGATCGACTACAAGGGGCTGACCGTTGCGGAGATGGACCAACTGCGGGCAGAGCTGCGCAAGTCGGATTCGGTTTGCATGGTTGTTAAGAATACCCTGATGCGGCGAGCCATCGCCGACCAAAAAGCTTGGGCAGGGATCATTCCCTTTTTGGCGGGGCCGACGGCCTTTATCTTGATTCGGGGCGATATTTCAGCCGCCCTGAAGGCGTATCAAGATTTTGCCAAGCAAACCAAGAAAACCGAGTTCCGCGGTGCTGGCATTGAAGGGCTATCCCTGACCTTGGAGCAGGCCAAGGCCATCGCCGAGCTACCGCCCAAGGAAGTGCTCATGGCCCAAGTGGCGGGCAGCCTCAAGTCGGTGGCCACCGGCCTGGCGGTCGGGCTCAATGCTGTGCCCACGCAAGTGGCGCGCGGTATCCACGAGATCCCAGCCTCTCTGGGGCGGGCCATCCGGGCCATTGCCGACAAGGAGGCCGCATAAAGGGCTTCAGTTCATCAGCCCAAACCTGTGTATCGATTCTGTTACCCCCAAGGAGAAACCATCATGTCTTCAGAGCGCGTTGCAAAGATTTTGGAAGAGTTGAAAGCCTTGAGCTTGCTGGAAGCTTCCGAGCTGGTGAAAGCCATCGAGGAAACCTTTGGCGTCAGTGCAGCAGCCCCAGCCGGCGGCATGGTCATGGCAGCTCCTGTGGCAGCGGCGGCGGCAGCTCCGGCGGCAGCCCCTGAGCCGGTGGAAGAGCAAACTGCCTTTGATGTCATCCTCGAGGCTGTGCCAGCCGACAAGAAGATCGCCATCCTCAAGGTGGTGCGCGAGTTGACCGGCTTGGGTCTGAAGGATGCCAAAGATCTGGTCGAGGCGGCTCCCAAACCCGTCAAAGAAGGGGTTGCCAAAGAGGAAGCCAACGACATCAAGAAGAAGCTGGAAGAAGCCGGCGCTACCGTCAAGATCAAGTAGTTCAAGTTACGGGGAAAGCGCTTCTTTCTGGTCTAACGAGAAATCCAATCGAGACACTCAAACCCAAGAAGGGGGGCTGCTTCGGCCCCTCTTTTGGGTCTGCCCGACCATTGGCGTGGGTTCGGGATCCCTGTCCCCTGCTGCGTCGCACTTCCACCTCTCCGTGAGCTTTCAAGAGGGCAGCCAGCTTGCGACGCATGACGATGCTGGGTTTATCGGTAAACATGTGCTGCTCCGCCTTGATATCGAGGGGAACGTCATAGTCGGTGCTTTCCAGAACCCGTTGATCCTCAAGGGTCACCTGCCGATCGAAGGCGATGATACTCTCAGCACTCACCTCTGCTTCTGAATCGTTGCGCAAACAGAATTGCACCACCTGCGAGGTTTGGTCGTCGATGGGGGCAGCCCCTGTGAAAATGATGTGGACAAGGCCGTTGGGATAGGTGATCTTGAGCTTGCGACTGAAGGGCATAAACCAAGTGCTCTCTAGGATACGCACGGTGCGATCCTCCGACATCCGCAAGTTTTGCTTCTGCAGGTCGCTGTTGAACACCGGCAAAACAGAGGTGGCCCGAAGGCCGTACTCCAGCTCTTCAAGGCTGTCCAGATCGGGGGGTACAGGCTCGGAGATCACCCCAAAGCTCTGCTGATGGACGAAGTGGGGATGGGCATTGTCAAAGGAGTTTTCCATCAGGCGCAGGCCAGCACATTTCCAGACCTCATAGAACTGATGAATTTGGCGAAACCGGGGATCCGCCACCTCTGAGATCTCGGGAATATCGGTCAAGGGATCCGCCAATGCCACCCAAACATAGCCATAGCGCTCTTGGCAGCGAAACCCCTCCACCTTGTAGGTGCGAGGGATGAAGTTGTCTGTAAGTTGGGGTACCTTCACACAGGTGCCAGAGCCGTCAAATTCCCAGCCGTGATAGGGGCAGCGGATGTGGCCATTGCAAACAACCCCTTTGGAAAGTTGGGCCGAGCGATGGCAGCAACGATCCAAGACGGCGCAAGGCTGCCCTGACTCATTGAGCCAAAGCACCAGAGGAGTCTTCAGCAGCGTGAAAGCTTGTGGGCCGGTTTCCAGGGCCGACATCGGGATCACGGGGTACCAAAACCGCCTCAAGACAGGTTGCTGGGTAACAAGCATAAACCCGCTCCACAAGCTCTAGTTCGGAGAATCATGAGCTGGCTTTTCGTGAGCCTAGGTGGCTCAAAGCACCGCCCCCCCTGAAAAAGATAGGCGTTGAAATGGCAGAAGTCCGTATAAGCCAACACAGCTTTGCCCTGGGCGCGTTTGTGCATCGATGGCTACCCCTCTGCCCGGGGATGGGCTATTGATCGAAGGAAGCAGAGAAGCGTCGGTGGGCTTCTGTTGGCATGTGGCTGTGGGGAGAGGTGGAAAGGTGCAAAACGAATTGAACCCCAACCGAGATCTCCGTAACACAGGGATCCCGGCCCAACCTACTGCAGAGTCCACCTCCCCCAAACCAGAACCGGCTGCTGAGAGCCGGCCAAACCAACTGACGGATCCAGATCCTCGCCTCAGCCGTTCTCAACAAAAACGAGAGCAGGAACGCCGCTCCTTACCTTGGCGTCTGGGGCTGGCCAATGTGCTCTCGGCAGGGTTGCATTTCATCGCGATGAGCTGGGTGGGTTGGCAGCCTAGGATCCGGGAAGAGGAGGAGATCCTCCCCTTTCAGTGGGTGGAGGTGGCAGACGAGCCGCCCCCAGAGCCGCAGTGGATTGCGCCCGTCTCCGCCCGTGAGTCCGGTGTCTCTGAACCTCGGGATCACGTATCGGTGCGGCAGTCGCAAGTGGCCAATCCAGGTGAATGGGTAGAGGTCACTTCTGCAACGGCACAGCCTCTGCTCGCCTCAGCCGCAGGGAGTCCTGTCCCTGAGATCCTTTCTCCGCCGACAAGGGAGCTTGAGGTGCCCCAGCCCGCCCGGAACTCTGCCTCTCCTCAGCAGCAGCCAGAGGCCAGGTTAGAAAATCTGTCAGCGGGTTTAGCAGCTCTGGAGCAGGCAGTTGCCGATCACAATTGGGCGGAGGCGCTACATCTGACGGAAGAATGGCTGGATCACTGGCCTCTGTCCTCTCTGCAGCGCCAGCAACTGCAGGACTATCGTCAGCATCTGCAAAGCCTACTGGCTACCTCCTCGGCAGCAGCAGTGGAGACCAAATCGGCTCAGATCTCTCCTGCTCAATCCCTCAAGCCTCAACCCGAAAGAGCAGCAAGTTCTCCTGAGGTTTTGCCACAACCCTACTTGTCGGCTCCAGCGGATCCGCATCCAACTTTGCCCTCTCCAGAGCCGATCGCAGCCCCGTTGGAAGAGCCTTCTCCCACCTTGCCCCCGACTTTTCCTACCGGATCCCACAACTCCGACTTCGGTCGCACCAGTGGGATCGAGTCCTCTCAGGCAGGCCCACCCAGCCTAAATGCCACCGCCGATCCGGATTGGGGAGACTACTTGGCTCAATTCCAAGAAAGGGTTCGCCAACACTGGATGGTACGGCGGGCATCCGGATCCTACGTAACGGTGGTGCAGGTGCGTCTGGATCGACAGGGATCCCTGCGGGAACTGCGCCTGCAAACCCCCTCAGAAGATCCCCTATTGGATGCAGCCGTGCTCAGTGCCATCCAGCGCTCAGCTCCCTTTCCGCCTCTGCCCGAAAGCTATGTTGGCGAAGAACTGATGCTGGAAATCGACGTGCTGAGCGGATCCCTGCAGGCTGGCTCAACCCAGAATCCGAGAAACTAGCTCGGATCCTCAGGCAGGGCTACAGGCCCTTCTCGGAGAAGTTCGGATTTCAATCCCAGGTGGGTTCCGAGTGTCGGCAATGGCCTAGGCCATAGATTTGCGGCGGTTCCGCCGGACGGCTACCGCTTTGCGCTTGCGCTTTTCTAGGTTGGTTTC
This sequence comes from Thermostichus sp. MS-CIW-36, assembly GCF_054059035.1. NCBI lineage: Bacteria > Bacillati > Cyanobacteriota > Cyanophyceae > Thermostichales > Thermostichaceae > Thermostichus > Thermostichus sp. MS-CIW-36. The sequence continues at coordinate 44,221 of NZ_JBSSBR010000014.1, read as the reverse complement.
AAAGTGCCGATGGTTGCGCAAATCCCGCAAAATGCCCGCCTTAGAAACCTGGCGCTTGAAGCGGCGCAGCGCAGATTCGATCCCTTCGTTTTCGCCAATCGTCACTTGGGTCATAGGAAAGACATCTCCTCCGTCAATCAAATGGGTTTGGTTACAACAGGGATCCCTATCGTGACATACTCCCGACTCCGACTGCTGGCAGTACGGAGCGGGCTTCTCGCTTCAAAGTGCTACGCACCGCTGACGCGAATGGGGAGCTAGTGCAAGAACCCTCCACGAGCAGACACGGGATGCCCCACCGCGTAGTTGTACCAGATTCCGGCAATGCCGTTTTGCACAGCCAGGTTGATTATAGAACAGGGGATGTCCGCCTTTCATTCCGACCCTCGTCCTACGGACAGAGGGCGGGGCTTCAAGGACTCCGTCCCGCTAGCGCGAACGGCGGCCTAGCTAAACGATCGCCACACCACTGCTTGCTGCCACAGTTCGTGTTCACTGCGCCCGGCTGCCAAAGTTGAGCCCCGAAACCACCTCACCTTCCCTCAAATTCACAACAAATGAGGCCGTTGTCCCAGTGGGGGGCGGGGGAGAGGGTGCTGGAGTTGGGCTGGGGGCACTGCCGATTACCGATTGCACAAAACCGGCGAAGCTAGACACCCGCGTATACACCCCATAGAAATTGGGCTGGGCGCAGCCTCTGCCAAAACTGGTGATCCCGGCCAGGGCAAAACCCCTGCCGCTGGGCACAATCAAAGGCCCACCACTATCGCCCTGACACGCATCGACTCCCCCCTGAGGAAAGCCGGCGCAGAGCATGGTATCTAAAATGGTGCCATTGTAGGATTCGGGCGCATTGCACACCGCATTGGAGACGATGGGAACGGTGGCCTGCTGCAAATCTTGGGGAAAGCCGCTGGCTTCCTCGTTGTCCAGAGCACGGGGGAAGGTAGCTCCCCAGCCGAGGATGGTGGCGGCAGTGCCAGGGGCCGTCAGGTTGGTTTGGTTGGGCTGCACCAGCGGCAGGGTGGCCAGAGCCACTGGCCGAGAAAGGCGCACCAGGGCAATGTCATTCCCCCCAGGCTCCCCCACCTGGGGGTTGTAGCCGGGGTTGAGGACAATTTGCGCGGCGCGAATGCGTTGACCGGCGCCGATTTGTAGGCGGTTGGTACCCAACAGCAGATCCAGATCTTGGGGATTCACCTGCCGGCCTTGCTCGTCGAAAAAACAATGGGCAGCGGTAACTACCCACTCCGGCGCAATCAGGGATCCGCCGCAAAGCTGCGCTTGAAAAGGATCCGGCTCAGCCGCCCTCAGCAAAGCCACCATCCAGGGAAAGGCTCCTTCGGGAGCAGGACTGCCGCCCACAATCCGCTCCAGCCCCAAGCCTGAGCGCGGCGTGGTGAAGATTCGCCCTGGGGGCAAAAGGGCGGTGACGCGGTAGATGCCAGGGGGCAAGTTGGAGAAGCGGAAGTTGCCGCCGCCGTCGCTGACGGTGCTGGGCTCCCCCGGGTCGAGGCGGCCATTGCCGTTTAAGTCCAAAAAGGTGGCGATGCCCGGCAGCCCCGGCTCCCCCGGATCCCGCAGCCCATTGCCGTTGAGATCGTCGAAATGGGATCCCTCAATTCGTCCTGTGGGAGGAGCTGAGACTGGGGGAAGCGGGCGACTGGAACCCCTGCCGCCACAGGCGCTCACACTCAAGGCCAGACACAACCCCAGCGGAATAGACCAAGAGCGAGCCAAGCCAAGGGGGGAATGGGATCGCGAGAGATGAGGCATGGTCAGATTCTGATACATTTACGCTGAACACTGCTGAACATCGCTGTTCAACTATGCAGCGATAGCATTCTGTTTGTTTCCAACCAGAATGGCGGTATCCCGCAAAGCTTTGAGTAGAATACCCAAAGCGCAGTTTCCGTGTCGTCTTACTACCAATTTTCTGCTTTGCTCTGGCTACCATGTTGGCAGACTCGAAAGTAAACAGAAAGATCAACTGGTAGTAATCCGTACTGAACATATTATACATTATTTTCAGTATAGTTGAGCTTATTATTGACTAGAGTCATGCTCCAAAGCCAGCCGGTTGTGCTAGCCAAGGATATCCTACCGGCGAAGCCTAAGGATTGCGCAACCGGGAACGCTTCCCCCCGCGGCCGGCTCTCCCGAGTTGCCCCAAGACCCCAATGCCCACTTTTGCCTCTTGCCGCCCGTGCACCTGGGCAGTAAAACCAGGGTGGGAGGGTGTGTGGCAGATGAATATCGCGGTCTTGGGGTTCAAAGGGGGCGTGGGCAAAACCACTACAGCGGTGCATTTGGCCCTCTACCTTCAGCAAAAACAAGGGGCAGCCCCTTTGGGTGGGTCGGGGATGGCCCTGTTGATCGACGCCGATCCCAATCGCTCGGCCTCTCGCTGGGCAGAACGGGGATCATCCTTTCCTATCAAGGTATTGGCCGGGGATCCCACCACTCCCACGCCCACAGGCTTTCAGCACACGGTGATTGACACCCCTGCCCGTCCCACCTCGGAACAGTTACACGCTCTGGCGCAGCGGTGTGATCTGCTGCTTTTGCCCTGTTCCCCGGATGCCTTGGCTCTAGATGCCTTGATGCTGACCGCCAAGGCCCTAGACCGGTTGGGGGCAAAGCACTACAAGGTCTTGCTGACGCTGGTTCCCCCCTGGCCCAACCGAGATGGAGCGGAGGCCCGCAACTTTCTCAAGCAAGTCGGGATTCCTCTCTGCCACCATTCCATTCGCCGCACGGTGGCTTTTCAACGGGCTGCTCTGGAGGGGGTCTGTGTTCACGAGATCCCAGAGCCGAGAGCCAAACAAGCTTGGTCAGACTACGTTGCTGTGGGGGAGGAAATCTCGTCATGAGCAAGTTTGAGCGCCTTCTCGACCGGCAGCCAGAGGGGATCCCGGCCCGACCCGCCCCGAAAAAGCTGAGCGCCCAAGCCTACAAGATTCCAGAACCCAAGCCGACCCTCGAGCAACCGGAAGCAGGCGCCAAGCCCAACAGCTCTGAGTACGTCAAATTGACGGCCTAAATCCCCAAAGAGACCCACCGAGCCGTGAAGCGCATCCTGTTGGAATCGGATCAAGATCTTTCGGAGCTGATCGAGGCGCTGCTCAGCCAGTGGCTGCGTTCTCAGTCGGGAAAGGTTTGAAACCAAAATCTGGGGAAGGGGGGCATCGCGGACCCCACAGCCGCATAGGATCCCGCTGTCGGGGATCGGAGGGAGCCCACAGATTCCAGTTGAGAGCCAGATAAGAATAAGATGAAGGGGCGTGAGGCAGGGATCCCCGAACGCGAGGTGGGGCCGTTCGCAATAGCGGGACGGAGCCTTTGGGCACGCTGCGCGAGGGGAAGTCTGTGTTGGGAGGATGTCACGCTCTTTCAGGTGCAAAGGGATCCTTTATGCAAGCCATCACCTTGCTCGGCTCCACCGGCTCGATTGGCACCCAAACTCTGGACTTGGTGGCCCAGTATCCGGAGCGTTTTCAGGTTGTTGGCCTGACCAGCTACAGCAACGTTGCCCTCTTGGCCGAGCAGGTACGGCGGTTTCGGCCCCAGATGGTTGCCATTGGCCGGGAGGAGCTGCTGCCGGAGCTGCGGTCGCTGCTGACGGGGATCCGACCGCTGCCGGAGTTGGTGGCCGGAACGGAGGGGCTGTGTCAGGTGGCGGCTCACCCGGCGGCCCAGCGGGTGGTGACGGGGATCGTCGGCTGCGCCGGTTTGTTGCCAACCCTGGCGGCCATCCGTGCCGGCAAAGACATTGCCCTGGCCAACAAAGAAACCCTGGTGGCAGGGGGGCCGGTGGTGCTGCCCTTGGTGCGGCAGTACGGGGTGAACCTGATCCCCGTCGACTCTGAGCATTCGGCCATTTTCCAGTGTTTACAGGGGGTGCCCGCGGGATCCCTGCGAAGAATCCTGTTGACTGCCTCGGGTGGCGCCTTTCGGGATTGGCCTGCCGAAAAATTGGATCAGGTCACCCTGGCCGATGCCCTCAAGCATCCCAATTGGGTGATGGGGCGCAAAATCACCATCGACTCGGCTACCCTAATGAACAAGGGCCTGGAGGTGATCGAGGCCCACTGGCTGTTTGGCCTGGACTACGACCACATCGACATCCTCATCCACCCGCAGAGCATTGTCCACTCCCTGATCGAACTGGCCGATACCTCTGTTCTGGCCCAGTTGGGCTGGCCGGACATGCACCTGCCCATCCTCTACGGCCTCAGTTGGCCGGAACGCCTGGCTACCCCCTGGGATCCCCTCGATTTGGTCAAGCTGGGATCCCTCACCTTTAAGGCTCCGGATCACCGCAAGTACCCCTGCATGGAGTTGGCCTATGCCGCTGGACGGAGGGGGGGAACGCTGCCGGCAGTGTTGAATGCGGCCAACGAAGCGGCGGTGGCCCTGTTCTTGCAGGAGCGCATCCGTTTTTTGGATATTCCCCGTCTCTTGGAGCGGGTTTGTGAGCGGCATCAAGTCATTGCCGATCCCAGCCTGGAGGACATTTTGCAGGCAGATGCCTGGGCACGGCGGGAAACGGCGCAACTGGCCCAGCAAGCCCCGGCTCAGGTTCTGGTCTGATCCCTACCGGGGGGATCCGGCTGAGCGCTAGAGTGGGAGAGGATGCAGGGAGCAAGTGAGTGACCGGATCGGGATCCCATCTCCGACAGTTGGCCCATTATCTGCGCCCCTATCGACGACAGGTGGGGTTGGGCATTGGATCCCTGCTCTTGGTCAATGGCCTGGGGGTGTTCCTGCCCTGGTACGTCAAGCTGGTCATCGATGACCTGAGCCAGAACCTGGCCACTTTGTCGGACCGGCGCATTGCCCTTTACGCCTTGACGGTGCTGGTCGTCTCCAGCCTGATGATGGGCATTCGCATTGCCTCGCGGGTGTGGATGTTTGGGGTGGGACGGCAGGTGGAGTTTCACCTCAAGCAAGCCATCTTCGAGCATTTGCTCACCCTGCAGCCTTCCTACTTTGCCCAGCAGACCATTGGGGACATTCTCACCCGCATCACCAGCGATGTGGAAAACATCCGCCGCCTGTTGGGGTTCGCCCTACTCAATTTGGCCAACACGATCTTTGCCTATGCCACCACTCTGCCCGCCATGTTTGGCATTGAGCCCCGTCTGAGCACCTTGGCGCTGTCGGTGTTTCCGGTGATGTTGGTGCTGGTGAAGTTGAGCAGCAACCGCCTGCAGCAGGAGCAGCTCCAGGTGCAGCAGGAGTTGGCGGATCTGAGCGATCTCATTCAAGAGGACCTGAACGGCATTGCCCTGATCAAGGTGTACAGCCAGGAACAGCACGAGCAGCGGGAGTTTCGCCGCCAGAACCAGCGGCTGCTGCAGGCCAATTTGCGCTTGGCCCTCACTCGCAACTTGCTTTTCCCTTCTTTGGTGGCGCTGGTCAGCCTCAGTTTGTTGCTACTGCTGGCGGTGGGGGGGCCGCAGATTGCGGCAGGGACGCTGACCATCGGGGATTTTTCGGCCCTCACCCTCTACGTGGAACGGTTGGTATTTCCCACCGCCCTGCTGGGCTTCACCATCACGGCCTACCAGCGGGGGCAGGTCAGCTTGGAGCGGATCGATGCTCTGTTGGGGGTAGAACCCACCATCCGAGACGCCCCAGGCGCTTTGCCGTTGCCTCTGGAAAAGGTGCAAGGCCGCATCGAGGCCAGAGGTCTCGCGTTTGCCTTCGCCGGCCCTGCGGCAGCTCCGGCTCTAGAGGATTTGCACTTTTGCATAGAACCGGGCCAGATGGTGGCGGTGGTGGGGCCGATTGGGGCGGGCAAGTCCACTCTGGCCAATGCCTTGCCTCGGCTGCTGGAGATCCAGCCGGGGCAACTGTTTTTGGATGGGCGGGATATCACCCGTCTGCAACTGGGATCCCTGCGCCGGGCCATTGCCTATGTGCCCCAGGAGAGCTTCCTGTTCAGCGCCACGGTCCGGGATAACATTCGCTACGGCAAGCCAGATGCCGAAGATTGGGAGGTGGAATGGGCTGCCAAAGCCGCCCACATCCACGCCGAGATCCTCAACTTCCCCAACGGCTACGACACTCTGGTGGGAGAGCGGGGCATCACCCTCTCCGGTGGCCAGCGACAGCGGGTGGCCTTGGCCCGGGCTTTGCTGGTGGATGCTCCCATCTTGATCCTGGATGACTCTCTCTCCAGCGTGGATAACCAGACGGCTCAGGCCATTCTTCGCCATCTGCGTCGGGTCACGGCCCAGAAAACGGTGATCTTCATCACCCATCGCCTCACGGCTGCGGTGGAGGCCGATCAGATTTGGGTGATGGACCAGGGCCGCCTTGTGCAGAAGGGATCCCATGCCGAATTGCTGGCGGACGAGAAGGGCCTCTACGCTTCTCTGTGGGCCAAGCAGAAGCTGGAGGAGATACTGGCCTGATTTCTTCACCCCTGGCTCCTCTCCCAAGGTAAAGAGGGGATCTCGCTGGCGCTCTGGTCGGAAAGGGGGTTGAGCGGCTACCGTAAGCTGCAAAGCAGGGAGGAGTGGTGGAATGGAGACTGTTGGGATTGTTCGCGCTAGGGGTGCGGAGCGCCCTCTGTGGGAATTGCTCAGCCAAGCCGGGATCCAGCCTCAATTGGCCCAGGGATCCCTGGAGGGGGTGCAAGTTTGGAGCCTCTGTGCCGACTCCCGCCAGGTGCAGGCCGGGGATCTCTTTCTGGGGATGCCGGGATCCCGCGTGGATGGAGGTAGCTTCGTGGCCCAAGCCCTGGCGGCAGGGGCAGTGGCGGCCCTCATTTCCCAAGAGGCGTGGGAGAGCGTCAGCGGAGAGGCTGGATGGGGAAGTCAGCCCGTCCTGGTTTTGCCTCGCGCCAGCCTGAACAGGGCCGTGGCCCAGGTGGCGGCAGCTTTCTATGGGTTTCCCGCCCGCCAACTGACCTTGGTGGGGGTGACGGGCACCAATGGCAAAACCACCACCACCCATCTCATTGAACATTTGGTGCAGGCTGCCGGTCGCTCCACCGCTTTGCTGGGCACTCTGTACAACCGCTGGCCGGGCCACAGCGAAGTTGCTCCCCACACCACCCTTTTTCCGCCTGAACTGCAGCGCAGCCTCAGGGAAGCCCAGAGAGCCGGGGCGGAGGTGGCGGTGATGGAGGTGAGCTCCCATGCTCTCGCTCAAGATCGGGTGTGGGGATGTTCCTTTGCCGCTGCCGTCTGGACCAACCTTACCCAGGATCACCTGGATTTCCACGGCAGCATGGAGAACTACTGGCAGGCCAAAGCCACCCTCTTCCGACAGGAATATCTCCAAGGGCGGGCGGTGATCAACGCCGACGATGCTGGGGGACGGCGGCTTTTGCAGGCCATCCAACCCTCTTTGGATCCCTGGGCCTATTCTCTGCAGCCTCTGGAAGGGATCCCCGGCCTCTGGCCCAGCAACGTTCAATTGCACCCCAACGGCTTACAGGCGACGTTCCACACCCCCTCTGGCGCCTTTGCCGTGGCAGCCCCCCTGGTGGGATCCTTCAACCTGGCCAACCTGCTGGCGGCGGTGGGGGTGGCGCTGCACTTGGGGATCCCTGTCGAGATCATCCAGTCGGCCCTGCCCCACTTTCCGGGCGTACCGGGGCGGATAGAGCGGGTGACCCTGCCGGGGCAGGATATCGCGGTGATTGTGGACTATGCCCACACCCCCGACGGGCTGGAAAACCTGCTCAAGGCCCTGCGCTCCCAGGTGCAAGGTCAGCTTATCTGTGTCTTTGGCTGTGGCGGGGATCGGGATCGGGGCAAACGACCGCAGATGGGACGCATTGCCGCCACCTGGGCCGATCAGGTGATCGTTACCTCCGACAACCCCCGCACCGAAGATCCCCAGCAGATCCTACGGGATATTTTGGCCGGGATCCCTGGATCCCCCAGGGCGGTGGAGGTGGATCGGCGGCAGGCCATTCGCCTGGCCATCCTCGCAGCCCAGCCAGGGGATACGGTGGTCATTGCCGGCAAAGGCCATGAGGACTACCAGATCCTGGGCACCGAGAAGATTCACTTCGACGACCGGGAAGAAGCCCGTGCCGCCCTGGCCCTGCGCCTGGACAGCCATAGCCCCTCCCGATAAACTCCTCTCTCTCTTCGGAAGAGGGGCTGGGGGTGAGGATTGCCAACAGCAAGTCAAAAGGCTTACAGTTGCCCACATGGGCTACCTAAAGATGGGCTAGACTCAGTACAACGAGAAGCACAAGCCCTATGCCTTCTTCTTCCGTGGATGTTCGCGAGCTACCCCTGTTTCCCTTGCCGGAGGTGGTACTGTTTCCGGGCCGCCCTCTGCCGCTGCACATATTTGAGTACCGCTACCGCATGATGATCAACACCATCCTGGAGACGGATCGCCGCTTTGGGGTGCTGATGTTCAATCCCCAGACGGGATCCCCGGTGCGGGTAGGGTGTTGTGCTGAGGTGTTGCAGGTGCAGCGCTTGCCGGATGACCGTATGGACATTTTGACCTTGGGGCAGCAGCGCTTCCGCGTCTTGGATTACGTGCGGGAAAAACCCTTCCGGGTGGGGCTGGTGGAATGGATTGAGGATGAGCCGACCACCCCTTCCGATGACCTGCAGGGCTGGGTGCGCCAGGTTACCACTCTCCTTCAGGATGTGGTGCGTCTCTCGGGCAAGCTGATGGAGCGGGATGCAGAGTTGCCGGAGCAGCTCCCCACCACTCCCATAGAATTGTCCTACTGGGTGGCCAGCCACTTTCATGGAGCCCCCCAAGAGCAGCAAGCTCTGCTGGAAATGGTCAGTACCGAAAGCCGGCTGCGCCGGGAAGCCGAAATTCTTGAGTCCACCCGCAAGCACTTGGCCGCCCGCACGGCCCTCAAGGATCTGTTCACGGAAATTTCCTGAGGTTCCTGTCAGTTGGTCAGGTCTGCTCCCATCTGTTCTGGTGGCTCTTGTGGACCTTTCCAGAGAGTGCCCTTTGCCTTTCTCGACCAGGCAGAGCAGAATGCTTCCCCCGGAAAGGTTGGGTATTTCTTGAGGATCCCTTCCCCGTTTTTCATGGCCTACGCTCGCCGCTACTTGCGCTTTCCCTCTCAGATCTTGGGCCGGGAAATGGAGATGCTCCACTTCGGGCATCACGGCTACCCGCTGATCTGTCTGCCCACCAGCAACGGGCGTTTTTTCGACTTGGAAGATCGCGGCATTATCGCCAGCCTCAGCCATCATCTGGAACAGGGCTATTTGCAGGCTTTTTGCGTGGAAACCCTGGATTGGGAGACCTTTTTCAACCGCGAGCTGGACTTGCCCCAACGTCGGGATCGTTGGCTGTTGTTGGAGCAGCACTGGGTAGAAGAGCTGATCCCCTACGCCAAGGCCGAGGCGCAAAATGAGTTTCTGGTGGTGGCTGGGTTTTCCCTGGGAGCTACCCATGCTGTCAACCTCACCTGTCGGCATCCCGGCCTAGTGCGCCGTTGTTTGGCTCTGGGGGGGCCCTACGATGTGGCGGCTCTCGGCTCTGTCACCGGCTGGGATCCCCAACGGGCAGAGCAGGAGCTGTATTTCATCAACCCGCTGGCCTATATGTCCAACATGAGCCGGCAACTCTGGGATCACTTGGGCGGGCGCAACACCGAGCTGAAGCTGCTCACCGCTCGCCACGACCACTGCCTCAGCGACAACCTGCGTCTGGCGGAAGTGCTTAGCCGCAACAACATCCCCCATCAACTGGAGGTATGGGAGGGGAATCACGATTGGCCCACTTGGCAAGCGCAAATCCGCGCCTTCGCGTAGGATCCCTTGCAGGGAATAGCTTTTGACGAGAGAGCTTTGATGATTGAAGACTATTGGGTTGGCAGCCTGCACTTCAGCGAGCCTTTCGGGGACGATACTCTGGCTCGCCTCAACGCACTTCCCCCTGTTCAAGCTCGCAACGGCCAAACTTACAAGATCCGGGCCGAACATGTCACCATTCATGAGGTGAACCTGGATTACCGCACCAAGTATCGCTTGATCCTGGATCGCTTCAGCTACCTTTACCCCCAAGCCATCGGCCTATTCATGGGCTTTGCCTTTCGGGGGGTTTACCTCATCAACAACCCCTTTAGCTTTTATTACTACCTGCGCAACAAAGATGCTGCCTACATGGTGGTCAAAGAGCTGGGGATCTCCATCCCCAAAACTTACATTCTGCCCCCTAAAGAAGCCCCCGCATTGAAAGCAGAAGATTTTAAGTATCACAAGTTTTTCGATTGGCAGGGGATGGCGGAAGATCTGGGCTGGCCAATTGTGATTAAGCCGGCGGAGGGGCGAGAGGCCATTGGAGTAGAAATAGCCCACAACATGGAGCAGCTCCTCTATTTTTACGACCGCTCTGGATCTCAGGTGATGATGATCCAAGAGAAGGTCAAAACCCCTTACCCTTGGCAGATTCGCGCCCTCTGCATTGGCCGAAAGATCATTCCGATCAAGTATATCTTTCGCAAGTTCGATGCCAGCGAATATCTGTTTGATCCAGAATTTCTTACCCCGGAAATGGGCCAGAAAGTCATCAATACCTGTCGGATTATCAATCGAGTTTTGGGCTATGAAATGAACTCGGTGGAGCTATTTATCGACGAGCAGGGAGAGCTCCAGGCCATCGACTTTAACAATCCGGTGCCCGATGGGCGGCTCAAGGCTTTGGGAGAGATCTTCTATAACGATTACCAGCAGGCCCTTTGCGATTTGGTCTTGGACATCGTGCGGGAACAGCGTCCTTTCGACTTCCTGCCCCCAGATATCAACCGCTTTGCCCACATTGCCCGACGGGCCGATCTCACCCGCGAGCAGAAGTTTCAGATGGCTCTGGATTTGGCCAACCGTTACTACGAGCCCAGGGATCCCGATTAAAATCAAACCAGAACCCAAAAGTGTGGTTTTCCGCCGGAGAAGTTGTGGACGGGCAAAGGAGCAGCAGCGTGGTTTCCGACCCCGTTTCAGGGTGGTACGTGATCAAGCAGGCGCAGGGATCCTGCCAGGTGCTGCATTTGGCGGCGGGGGATCTCCTCTTGAGTCGGCAAGAGCATTGGGGGCCTTTTCCCGGCCAAGCTGAGGCGATTGGGCGGCGGGTTGGTCTGATCCGAGCAGGCAAATGTCAACCGGGTTGAAATGGCGCTGGTGCCACGATATTCGCGAGATCCCAGCAGGGGCCTGGCACGCCTTGCAAACGGAGCGCACCTCTCCTTTTTTGGAATACGAATGGTTGCACAGCCTAGAAAGCTCAGGTTGTGCCAGCCGCAAGACGGGGTGGCTGCCCTGTCACTTGTTGGTGGAGGCGGACGGCCAGTTGATTGCTGCTGCCCCCTTGTATTTGAAAAGCCACAGTCAAGGGGAGTTTGTCTTTGACCAAGAATGGGCTGCAGTTGCCGGCCAATTGGGGGAACGCTACTACCCGAAGTTAATCGGCATGGCCCCCTTCACTCCGGCTACGGGCTATCGCATCCTCGTCCATCCCGAGTATTCGGAAGCAGAGGTGTGGTCGTTGATGCTGGCAGCCATTGACCGGTTTTGCCAAGAGAAGGATATTTCGGTGTTTAGCTTGCTTTATGTAGATCTGGACTGGCGGACTCAATTGGAGTCGGATGGATTTACGCCCCGGATCACCCACAACTACCAGTGGCACAACCCCGGCTACCGCTCTTACGAAGACTTTTTGAGCCAGTTCAATGCCAACCAGCGGCGCAACATCAAGCGAGAGCGGGCTGCAATGGAAAAAAGCGGCCTAGAACTCAAGATTTACACAGGAGAGGAGATCACGCCCCGCCTGTTGTCTCTCATGTACGACTTTTACAGCAACACCTGCGCCCAATTTTGGAACTGGAGCAAATATCTCAATCGCCGCTTTTTCGAGTCTCTCTATCCCAACTATCGGGAGCGAGTTGTGCTGGTGGCCGGGGAGCGGGATGCAGAAATTGTGGGGATGTCTTTTTGTATTCGTAAGGGAGATCGCCTCTTCGGGCGCTACTGGGGTTGTCGGGAGGAGGTGAAGTTTTTGCACTTTAACGTTTGCTACTACGAGCCGATTGCCCTCGCCATCCGAGAAGGGATCCGCAACTTTGATCCCGGCGCAGGGGGATCCCATAAGATTCGACGGGGATTTCCGGCCACGCCTGTGTACAGCTACCACCGCTTCTACAGCCGAAGGCTACAACAGGTTTTGGTGCCCTACCTAAACCGGGTTAACCCTCTCATGTTGGCCGAGCTGGAGAACGTGAATCAAAACGAGGTTCCTTTTCGAGAAGATGTTTTGCCTTCTCTATCTGCTTTGACCAAGGAGTGAACCACTTCATTGGATGGGGTTTTCAATCCCGTAAGCAGTTGGCGGCTGACATGCTTTTTGCCTTGCTACAGCTTTTTCCGGCAATGCTGACTCCAGCCAACACAGACCTGACCTATGGTTGTAGTTACTTCGAATTTCGGCGAAACGGCTTAATGGAACATCCGATCCCTTCCGTCCTTCCTGATCCCGTCAAACCTGGGGATCTTTTGATGTTGGAGATCACGGCCCTGACCCCCCAAGGAGATGGCATTGCCCACACGGCAGGACTTGGACAAGGGCGAGTGGTGTTTGTGTCCCAGGCGGTGCCCGGGGATCAGGTGGTGGCCCAAATAACCGAGATCAAGCGCAACTACTTGGTCGGGCGAATTCGGTCGCTGGTTTCTCCCTCTCCCCAACGGGTGCGACCAGCCTGCATTGTGGCGGACAAATGTGGTGGCTGCCAATGGCAACATGTCAGCTATGCCCAGCAATTGGCCACCAAGCAGCAAATCCTCAGGGATGCACTGGAGCGGATTGGCGGTCTTGCTCTGCCGGAGCCTGTCCCCATTTTGGGATCCCAGCAGCCGCTGCGCTATCGCAACAAGGTCACCTACCCCATAACCAAACCGGAGGGCCAGCCCTTGCGCATGGGCTACTACCAACGGGGCAGCCACCGCCTGGTGAACCTCAACCAATGCCCCGTGCAAGACGAGCGGCTGGATGTGTTCCTGAGGGAAATCAAGCGCGATCTTCAAGAAACGGGCTGGAGTGTCTACGACGAAAGTCGTCACCAAGGTCATCTCCGCCACTTGGGTTTGCGCATCGGTCGCCGTACCCGCGAGGTGCTCCTGACCTTGGTCAGTTGCAGTCGTCGCCTGCCCCATCTGGAAAGCTGGGCCGAACGCTGGATGCAGCGCTACCCTGACCTGGTGGGGGTCTGTCTCAATCTCAACTCGGCCCGCACCAATGCCATCTTCGGCCCGGAGACTGAGGTGATTGCCGGTCGGGGGTCTTTGCGGGAGGAATTTGCCGGTTTTTCCCTCTGGATCGACAGCACCTCTTTCTTCCAGGTCAACACAGAGCAAGCAGAAGCCTTTTTTACCTGGATAGCCGACCAACTGAACCTGCGGGGAGAGGAAACCATCCTGGATGCCTACTGTGGCATCGGCACCTTAACCTTGCTGCTGGCGCAACGGGCGAAACGGGTGGTGGGGGTGGAAGCTTTGCCGGAAGCGGTGGCCCAAGCCCGCTACAATGCCCAGTTCAACGGTATCGCCTCAGCCCAATTTTTCCAGGGCACGGTGGAACAGGTTTTGCCGACCCTGCCCCCTGCCGACATTGTGGTGCTGGATCCGCCGCGGCGCGGCTGCGACCGCCAAGTGCTCGAGACCTTAAAGCTGCGGCGACCACCGCGCATCGTTTACATTAGCTGTCACCCTGCCACTTTGGCGCGAGACTTACAGGTCTTATTGGCAGAGGGCTCCTATCGCCTCACCCAATGGCGGGCGGCTGACTTCTTTCCCCAAACCGGGCACGTGGAGGGGGTGGCCTTTCTGGAGCGAGTTTGAATTGGAAAGGATCACGCACCTTGGCAAGACCTCAGTCGCCCAGCACTGTGCAGCGGAGCAAAAGATACAGTCGTTTCGCCTATTTCCTTTCTTCCCTTGAGAGAGGGGCCAGGGGTGGTCGCGTTGGCGGCGCGGAGCGCTTGGGAGCGGATTCACCGGTTGGGAAAGCGCACCGTCGAGGGGCCGCAAATGCTAACGTCAGAGTAGGGATCTTCCGGCCTAGCAAGGGATCCCGTTACCCTGGTTTTTGGCTTTTTCCCCAAGATCTGGATGTTGAGAGCTGGAATTGTCGGCCTGCCCAACGTAGGCAAATCTACCTTGTTCAACGCCCTCTGTGAAAATGCCAAAGCCGAGGCGGCCAACTTTCCCTTCTGCACCATTGAGCCGAATGTGGGGCGGGTGGCGGTGCCCGACGAGCGCTTGCAGGTGCTGGCCAAGATCAGCGGTTCTGCCGAGATCATCCCCAGCCAAATCGAGTTTGTGGATATTGCCGGGCTGGTGGCTGGAGCCAGCAAGGGGGAGGGTCTGGGCAACCAGTTTCTCTCCCACATTCGCCAGGTGGACGCCGTGGTGCATGTGGTGCGCTGCTTCCAGGACGAGAACATTGTGCATGTGGCCGGATCGGTGGATCCCTTGCGGGATATCGGGGTGATCAACTTGGAGCTAGCCTTGGCGGATTTGGCCCAGATCGAGCGGCGCATAGAGCGGGTGCGCAAGCAGGCAAAGTCCGACAAAACCGCCCAACTGGAGTTGCAGGCTCTGGAACAATTACAGGCTGCCTTGGACGAGGGCAAGCCGGCTCGCCTGGTACCCCTCAGCCCAGAAGAAGAGCAGTTGATCAAAGGGTTGGGGCTGCTCACCCGCAAAAGAGTCATCTACGCCGCCAATGTGGCGGAAACGGATCTGGCCAGCGGCAATGCCTGGGTGGAGCAGGTGCGGCAATTTGCCGAGGCGGAAGGGGCAGGTGTGGTGGTGGTCTCAGCCCAGGTGGAGGCGGAACTGGTGGAGCTGCCCCCCGACGAGCGACAGGCCTATCTGGATTCGTTAGGGGTAAAAGAGGGCGGGCTGAAATCTCTCATCCGAGCCACCTACGAGCTGTTGGGCTTGCGCACCTACTTTACCTCTGGCCCCAAAGAAACCCGCGCTTGGACGATCCCCGTCGGAGCTACAGCTCCTCAGGCAGCCGGGGTGATCCACTCCGATTTTGAGCGGGGCTTCATCCGGGCCGAGACGGTGGCCTATGCCGATCTGGTGGCGGCGGGATCCCTGAATGCCGCCAAAGAAAAGGGCCTGCTGCGCAGCGAAGGCAAAGACTACGTCGTCCAGGAAGGGGACGTGATGCACTTCCGCTTCAATGTCTAGTTCCCTATCCTCCTGCATCTCTCAGGCAAGCTGGGTTTTCTCAGAAACTGAAGACTTGCTCCCTGTCTTTAGGCAAAAAGACTTAACCCGCCCTGGACAAGGGATCCCAGCGCAGCTCCGGCTGGGTCTGAGAGGGGGCCTTTTCCTAAGAAAACGGTTGACGCTGTAACGAAACATCACAATAATTGGACTAGATAAACAAATGTTTTAGGGATGTATTGATGGATCTGCTGCAATACGGCCCGATGGCCTGGGTTTACATGGCGATCTTTGCCTCTATCATTTGGTGTATTTGGGGTCGTTCGGAAGACGACATCATGTTCTAGAGTGGGATGAGTTCCTCTGCCGACTCAGGCCAACCCCAGCGTCTGAGTTGGCGGAGGCTCTTCCCCAGGTTGCATTCTGCAAGCCGGAGACGCCGAAGCATTTCACTGGATTTCAGCCATGCGTGGGGCTTGGGCCATAGTATCCTGAGCTGCGGGAGACTCTTTCCTTGCCCCAGCAGCACAAACCAGCATGCTCTTTGCGCAGGATCATCTTCTGAAGGTTAGAAGTGTTACCAGCTTGACCTCTCGGCGTCCCCTGCCCAGGGCCGAAAAGGCGGCGGAAGGCTATCGCCTCTCGTGGCGCGGGGTTGCGGTGATGGGGGTGCTCAACGTAACACCCGACAGCTTTAGCGATGGCGGCCTGTGGGGATCCCCAGAAGCAGCCGTGCAGGCAGCCGAGGCCATGGCGGCGGCAGGGGCCTTGATGGTGGATGTTGGCGGCGAGTCCACCCGCCCAGGGGCAGATCCGGTGCCGGTAGAAGTGGAATGCGACCGGGTTTTGCCGGTAATTCGAGCTTTGCAGGGATCCGGGATCCCCATCAGCATCGACACCCGCAAGCCGGAGGTGGCAGCGGCGGCTTTGGCTGCCGGCGCCCACTTGGTGAACGACGTAACCGGGCTGCGGGATCCCCAAATGATACAGGTCTGTGCCGAGGCGGGGGTGCCGGCGGTGATCATGCACATGCGGGGAGAGCCGCGCACCATGCAGCAGCAGACCGACTATGCTGACCTGGAGGGGGAGGTTTTCGGTTTCCTCAGGGAACAGGCGGAGCGGGCTCTGGCGGCGGGCGTGCCCAGCGTTGTTTTGGATCCGGGCTTGGGCTTTGCCAAAACTGCTGAGCAGAATGTAGTCCTGCTTAAAGCCCTACCGCGGCTGGTGGCCTACGGCTACCCGGTCTTGGTGGGGGCCTCCCGCAAAAGTTTTGTGGGTAAGCTTTCCGGCATTGCCGTACCTAATCAGCGAGACAGCGCCAGCGTGGCCGTCCACCTGTTTGCAGCCAGCCGGGGGGCTGCCCTGGTACGGGTTCACAACGTGCCGGCTCATGTTTCCGCCCTTGCCACTTGGGAAGCTCTGCACCATGACGCAGGGTAGGCTGGTGCTGCAGGGCCTCGTCTTTCATGCCTATCACGGCCACTGCCCGGAGGAAGCGGTTTTGGGTGGGCGTTTTGTGGTGGACGTGGAGATGCGGCTTTCCCTAGCCGAGATCCAAGATGACCTCTCGCGCACGGTGGACTACGCCCAGGTGTACGAGAGGGTGCGGCAGGAGGTGACCGGCCAACGCTACCGCTTGGTCGAGACCTTGGCGGATCAGATCGCAGAGCGGCTGTGGCAGAGCTATCCCCAACTGGAGGCCCTAACTGTGCGGGTTCACAAGCCCCATGCTCCCCTGCCGGGGCTGTTCGAGGATGTTTACGTCGAGGTCGACCGCCGGCGAGCCGTAAGCAGGGCGGAAGCCTCATGAATCGTGACCTGGCCTATGTTGCCCTGGGAAGCAACCTGGGGGATCCGCTGCAGCAGTTGCGCTTGGCTGTGCAGAAGTTGCGCCGGTTGGGAGAGGTGGTGGCCTGTTCCAGTCTCTACCGCAGCCCAGCCCAAGGGGGGCCACCCGGACAGCCTGACTACCTTAACGCAGTGGTGGCCTTGGATCCCTTTCCCCCCTACCGGTCTCCCCTGGAGTTGCTCGGGGCGCTGCTGGCCATCGAGCAGGAGGCAGGACGGGTGCGGCGCATCCGCTGGGAGGCCAGAACCCTGGATTTGGATCTGCTGGCCATGGGCAGCCGCATCCTGAACAGCCCTGAGCTGACGTTGCCCCACCCCCGCATGATGGAACGTGCTTTTGTCTTAGCTCCCTTGGGGGAGATCGCTCCCGACTGGCGTCACCCTGAGACCGGTGTGGGGGTCAAAGAGGCACTCATCAGTTTGGATCAGTCCTGGCTGGAGCGCACAACCCTCGGCTGGGAGTAAGAAAGAGTTTGGTAAGCTGGTTAGGGATTTCGGCAAAAGGGATCCCATGGACAGCCTCCAACTCTGGCAGCGCTACTGCGATTGGCTTTACTACCATCCCGGCCTGGAGATTTTCGTCGATATCAGCCGCATCCGTTTCACTCCCCCTCAGGTGGAAGCGCTACGGCCTCGCTTTGCCCAGGCTTTTGCCAATATGCAGGCTTTGGAGGCAGGAGCCATTGCCAACCCCGACGAAGGCCGCCAAGTGGGCCACTATTGGCTGCGGGCGCCCGAGCTGGCTCCCACCCCTGAAATCCGGCAGGCCATTCAGGATTCCATTGAGCGAGTGGAAACCTTTGCCGAAAAGATCCATCGCGGAACCATCCCGGCCAGCGGGGGGGGACGGTTCACCGAGCTGCTCTGCATCGGCATTGGCGGCTCAGCTCTGGGGCCGCAATTTGTGGCGGAGGCCCTGGCTCCGCTGCACCCCCCCCTGAACATCCACTTCATCGACAATACGGATCCCGACGGGTTCGATCGGGTGCTGGGACGGCTGGCCAACAAACTGGGGCAAACGCTGGTGATCACCACCTCCAAATCCGGCGGCACCCCGGAGCCCCGCAATGGCTTGGTGGAGGTGAAGCTGGCCTACCAAAAAGCCGGGATCCCTTTTTCTGCCCATGCGGTGGCCATCACCGGCCCCGGCAGCCAATTGGAGCAGCAGGCGCGGCAGGAGGGGTGGTTGGAGGTCTTCCCCATCTTCGACTGGGTGGGGGGGCGCACCTCCGAAACGTCCCCGGTGGGCCTGTTGCCGGCAGCGTTGCAGGGCATTGATATCCGGGCTTTGCTGGCCGGGGCCGCCACCATGGATGAGGCCACCCGCCTGCCCCACCTGGAGCGCAATCCCGCCGCTCTGCTGGCCATGGCCTGGTACATCGTCGGTCAAGGGCAAGGGCGCAAGGACATGGTGGTTTTGCCCTACAAGGATCGCCTGCTGCTGTTTAGCCGTTACTTACAACAGTTGGTGATGGAATCCCTGGGCAAATCCCACGATCTAAACGGCAACCGTGTGGAGCAGGGCATCGCCGTTTACGGCAACAAGGGCACCACCGACCAACATGCCTACGTCCAGCAGTTGCGGGATGGCTTGAACAACTTCTTTGTCACCTTCATCGAGGTGCTTCAGGATCGGGAGCCTGGGATCCCTTCCCCCTTCGTGGAGCCGCAGGTGACCAGTGGCGACTACCTGAACGGCCTGCTGCAGGGCACCCGCCAGGCCCTCTACGAAAACGGTCGCGACTCCATTACCGTAACGCTGCCACGGGTGGATGCCCGCTCGGTGGGGGCCTTGATTGCCCTCTACGAGCGAGCCGTGGGCCTCTACGCCTCCCTAATCCAGATCAACGCTTACCATCAACCGGGGGTGGAAGCAGGCAAAAAAGCCGCCAGCGCTGTCTTGGAGCTGCAACGGCGATTGCTAGAGACGGTGCAGGAGCAGCAGGGATCCCTGACTTTGCCCCAACTGGCAGAGAAACTGGGCTGCCCGGAGCGCATAGAAACCCTGTACTGGATTGTGCGGCACTTGCACGCCAATGGCCGCGGAGTGCTCTTGACAGGGGATCCCGCCCGCCCCTTGGAGCTGAACATCCAGCCTCGGCCTGCTTGAGCCTCGAGTTTCCTGGAGCAAGTGCGGAGAGCAGGCTTGAGTTGGCCAATCTGTACCTGGCCTTAAGCCCTCCCCAGCCAGCCGACCCCCCTGCCTAGAATCGAGCAAGAGTCCACTCCAGGAGGAGACTATGGATCAATCTGCTGCCGTCCTGCCCCTACAAACCCCGAAAGATGTCTCCATCGAAGATATTGAGCAGGAGCTGAACAAGATCTGGTCTTCCAAAGGAGAGAGCGTTGCCGCCCGCGCTGCCACCTTTACCCTGGTGGTGTACGAATCTCTGGACGATGCGCTGTTGCTGCCTTCCCCCACCGTCGAAGCCATCGCCACCCAGAACCCCTGTCGCGTCATTGACCTGCGCGCCAAACGAGAGGGATCTGCAGACGACGCCATCGAGGCCCAGGTGGCCGCCTACTGTCCGGTGACCCGTGAGCAGCGCAGCTCGTTGGTCTGTTGCGAATACATCACCCTGAAAGCGCCCGAATCGGCCTTTGTGCGGGCCTGCAGCACCGTTGCCTCTCTGCTGATCCCCAACTTGCCCACCTTTTTGTGGTGGCAGGGGGATCTGGATCTGAACAGCTTGCTGTTTCAAAAATTGGTGGCCCTGAGCAACCGGGTCATCGTCGATTCGCGGGGCTTTGTCAATCCAGAAGAAGATCTGCAAGAAATCCACCTCTTGGTGGGTGAGGGGCGCCACTGCGGGGATCTCAACTGGCGGCGGCTGCTGCCCTGGCAGGAACTCACCGCCCAAGCCTTCGACCCTCCCGACCGGCGAGAGTCCCTCTACCTTGTGGATCGTGTGAACCTCGACTACAAAGCCGGCAATCCCTGCCAGGCGTTCCTCTTCCTGGGCTGGCTGGCCAGTCGCCTGGGGTGGACTCCCACAGAGCGGGTTCAGGCTCAGGAGCACGATTACCAGATCGACCGTATCCGCTTGCAAACCCAAAGGGGCGGCGAGGTGATGGCAGAACTGGCGGCTGTGCCCTTGGCCTCGGAAATCAGCCAGCCGGGGGATCTCATCGGGCTGCGCCTCACCTCCAGCAACCAGGAAGCCGACGCCTGTACCGTGCTGTGCTCCGAAACCACAGGGTGTATGCGCATGGAAGCCATGGGGGGCGCTCAGAGGTGCGTGGTTCGCCAGGTGGCTCCCCTGGAGCAGGATTCCCTCGACACCCTGCTGGCTGCCGAGTTGCAGCGGCTTGGCCCCGACTACCTCTACGAAGAAACCCTAGGGGTGGTGGATCAGATGCTGAAGCTGGGCAAAAGCTGAGATCCGCTTCTGTTTCAAGGCAGCTCCACCGACGTGGGCTTGGAAGCATGGGGCAGTCCCCACCCCAATTTCTCGCGCATAACGCGGAAAAATTCCGGTCGGCGCAGGCGCATCAAATCCGTCCAATAGGGGGCACGTACCACCCGAATCTGGTCTTCCGGCATGATATAGCAGCCGGCATTCCCATCCACCACCAAAACCAGCGGCTGAGGGGTAACGGGGCTAATCCACACCTCCTCCGAATCGGGAAAGACCAAGGCCCGCGAGGCCATGGAATGGGGGCAGATGGGGATCAACTGCAAAACCGGCACCCCCGGTGTGATCACCGGCCCACCCGCCGAGAGGGCATAAGCCGTCGAGCCGGTGGGAGTAGCCAAAATCACTCCGTCGGCAGCCACATCCAGAGGTGAGTGATCCCCGATGGTGATCTCGAAATGGCACATGCTGGTCAAAGGCTCGCGGTGCAGCACCATCTCGTTTAAGCTCAAGACCTCCCAGCGCAATTCCTGCCCTCGGTAGGCTTGCACCAGCAACATGCTGCGGCGATCCAGGGTGTATTCCCCGGCAATGGCGGCGCTGGCTGCCTCCTCTAGATGAGAAAGGTAGGTCTCCGTCAGAAAGCCCAGGTGGCCCGTGTTCACCGCCAACAGGGGGATCCCTTTGGGGGCCAGTTGCCGCGCTGCTGCCAAGACGGTGCCATCTCCCCCCAACACCACTGCAAACTTCATGGTTTGATCAAATCCAGCCGGGGCCAGGCTATCTACTCTGGTCAGGCAGATGGGGCTGTCGGGCTTGGCATAGCCGAGGATACCGCCCCAGTTGGGGGCCACACAGACTTCCCAGCCCTGCTCCTGAAACCAGCGGGCTAGGGTTTCGCTGCTGCGTTTGGCGGCGGGTTTGGCGTCGTTGTAGAGGATCCCAGCTTTGGGCTTGGTCATGGGCAATGGGAAGGCAGAGGTGCCAAAACTCTATCAGTTCTGCAGGCCCTTCTGCTGGCCAGGTGATCCATTCCCCAATTTCTGCGCTCCTCTAGCGGGCCAGGTACCGTTCCAAGCGTCCCTGGAAAAATGACAAGATTAACGTCAGCAGCCAGTACCACAGCGCTGCCACCACCAAAGCCTCGAAGAAGTGCTGGCGCGGCAAACCTGCCTGTCGAGCCCGGCCCATCAACTCCTGCAAAGCAATGGCACTGGCCAGGGCAGTGTCTTTCTGCATGGCGATGAATTGGTTGCCAATGTCCGGTAAGACAATTCGAAAAGCTTGCGGCAAAATGATGCACCACAGGGTTTGCCAGGGCTTAAGCCCTAGGGCATAGGCAGCTTCCCGCTGCCCGACGGGAATGGCTTGGATCCCGGCCCGGAAGATCTCGCTCATGTAGGCGCCATAGTTCAGGCTCAAGGCCAGCACTGCCGAAGTGAACGAGCCGAACACCAGACCCAGTTGCGGCAAAGCCTGGTAGATAAACAAAAACTGCAGGAATAGAGGTGTGCCCCGCATCAGCGAGACATACAGAGCGGAGAGGCTGCTCAGAGGGGCAATCTGGGAGAGGCCCGCCACTGCCGACAAAAAGGCCAAGGTGGTGGCACAGAGGATGGAGACCAAGGACAGTTGAAAAGTAGTGCCCACCCCTTGCGAGATAAACCACCACCACTCTCGCACAAAGTTGCCGTTGAGACGCAAGGTACGGATGGGGATCCCGGCCAACTCCAACTGTACCCCGCTGAAGGTGAACACCAACAACAGCAGCCACAAAACCAACCACAACCCCTGGGCCACCGGGAACGGGATCCCTTTTCGAATCCGGGGCGGTGGGTAAATGGGCTGCTCCAGTGGGATAGAGTCTTTGCTCACTCAGCTTTTTTCGTCAGATCAATGCCGTAATACCGCTTCGAGAGGGCTGTTAGCGTGCCGTCCGCATGCATGGATTCTAAGATTTCGTTAATTTTGGCTTGCAAGCTCTCGGAA
This sequence comes from Thermostichus sp. MS-CIW-36, assembly GCF_054059035.1. NCBI lineage: Bacteria > Bacillati > Cyanobacteriota > Cyanophyceae > Thermostichales > Thermostichaceae > Thermostichus > Thermostichus sp. MS-CIW-36. Next base: position 21,846 of record NZ_JBSSBR010000014.1, on the reverse strand, counting down.
GGGGCAGGGCTGGAGCGATCCAAGGCCACAGCCAAGGCTTCATAGTAGACCGGATCCCCCAGAGTTTTCAGGGGCAGCCCTTCCCGAATGGCGTTTTCAGCCGTCGGCAAAGCTGTCAAGACTGCATCCAGGCGGGTGCCATCCCCCAGTGCCAAATCCTGCAGAGCCAGGCTATCGGTGTCGTAGATGCGAATGTCCACCCGCGGGGCCGGAACTTGGATGGTCTCTCCTTCCAGAGTGAGGTTGCCCTCCAGGTAGGCTTGATAGGTGGTGGCGGTGCCCACCCCGACTCGCTTTCCTTCCAAGGCGGCGATATCGGTCAAGGTCGAGGCTTGGTGGACCACGAAGCTGGCGGGGGTGTAGTAGTAGGGAATGGTAAACAGCAGAGCTTTCTGGCGCTCGGCAGTCACGGTCATCGACCCGACATTGACATCCCAGCGGCCATTCCAAGATCCGGCGGTGATGACATCAAAGTTGATATCCAGAAACTCAGCCTCTACCCCCAAGCGCTTGGCGATCTCGCGCGCCACATCCACGTCAAATCCTTCCCAACTGCCGTCGGGATTGAGGTAGCTCTGAGGCCGGTAATTGGAGTCGGTGGAAACCCGGAGTACCCCCCGCTCTTGAACTTGAGCCAACAAATCGCTACCTTGGGCCAGCAGGGATCCCTGGTGTGTGCCTAGAGCCCAGCATCCGGCCAGGGTCAAGCAAAGGGCTTGTAGGGATCGGCGTCGAGAAACAGACATCGGCAAAACCTCAGATGAAGGTGAAGGGCAAACCCATTGGAATCCATCCAAGCTATCCAAGGCTGTCACAATTCCCGTTGCAAGGTAGTATCACCTGACACTGCCGCTTTGGGTGGCTATTCCCGACTGGGGCGAGCGGGTCGCAATTCTCCAAACATGCTCTAAAAAAGGCAAATCAACTGTCTCAGGATTGAGCTTATGAATTCCAATTGAGATTGAAATATCTCCTCCAGAAAGGCATCCCCTGAGACTTGCGATCAAGACTCGTGCTGTGTTGCCCGGGGGGGCAATCCGTATCCCTCTGTGGGCAACGGAGAATCGACGTTCTGGGTAGCAGAAAACATTTGGCTCGACCCAATGGATCCCCCTTAGCAATTGGGCGGAGAGGATGTCAATATCTTTTTGGAAGAGAACGGGGTTGAGGGTGGTTATGCAAGCGGTGATCTTGGCGGGTGGGAAAGGAACTCGTTTACGGCCTTTTACCTTTTTGCAGCCTAAGCCTTTGTTGCCCCTTTTGGATGTGCCCTTTTTGGAGTGGCTGATCGGGCGCTGCCGCCGAGCCGGCCTGACAGATATTTTGCTCAGCGTGGGTTATCTGGGCCAACAAATTGAGGCTGCTCTGGGAGATGGCGCTGCTTTGGGGGTGAAGCTCCGCTACATTCCTGAAGAGACGCCTTTGGATACGGCGGGAGCCTTGGTGCTGGCTCAGCCCTATTTCACCGGGGATCCCTTGGTGGTTTTCAATGCCGACATCCTCACGGATCTGGATTTGCAGGCGTTGATGCAATGTCATGTGCAGAGCAAGGCCATGGCCACCCTCACCCTCGCCCGCGTGGACGATATCACCGCCTATGGCCTGGTGGAAGTTGGGGAAGGGGGCCAGATCCAATCTTTTCGGGAAAAACCCACCCCTGCAGAAGCCCTCACCCTCACCACCGACACGATCAACGCCGGCACCTATGTCTTGGATCCGGCCATTTTTAAAGACTACCCCAGTGGGGATCCCCTCAGCTTCGAGCGGCGTGTCTTCCCCGATTTGCTCAGGCAAGGGCACCGGATGCAAGCTTATCTCCACGCAGGCTACTGGCGGGATCTGGGCACGCCGGCCAGCTACTACCACGGCCAACTGGACATTCTTCTGGGTCGAATGACGGATTTTCCCTTAGAAAATGTGCAGCAACAGGCGCCGGGGATATGGGTGCACAAAACGGCTGAGATCCATCCCAGCGCTCAACTGCACGCCCCCTGCTACATTGGCGCCCACACCCGTTTGGGATCCCAAGCTCAGATTCCAGCAGGCACCATCCTCGGCAGCCACAGCTGGGTAAATGGATCCCTGCAGCCGGGAGCCTACGGGCCGAGAGTCCTGGTAGTGTAGGTTAAGTGCAAGTTAAGTTCACGACCATCCAGGACAAAGCCATCAGCAAATGGAGCTACCACAAACCGGGGAACGCTGGGATCCCTACCTTGCTGCCGTAGCTGCTCGCTTTAATCGGGAGCTGGAAATTCAACTGGGTCAGCCAGCTTGGCAACTTCCCCCAGACCTGGAGCAACTGCCTTTTTGGCAAGCCCAGCAGCGGGATCACCTGCAAGAGCGCCTCGGGATCCCCTTTTGGCAACTGCGTGCCCCCAAAAAACGGGAAGCCTGTTTGGATTTGGGCTGTGGGGTAAGCTTCCTGACCTATCCCTGGAACGATTGGCAAGCCTACTTTTACGGCCATGAGCTGAGCGGTGAGATTGTGCGCTTTATTCGCTCGCGGGCACCCCAGCTTAACTCCAAGCTGTTCAAGTCAATGCAACAGGGATCCGCCCACCATTTGGAAAACTACGAGTCGGAGCAATTTGATCTGGCCATTGCCACCGGATTTTTGTACTACTACCCGATTGAGTACTTCGACGCGGTTTGGGCAGAGTTGATGCGAGTGTTGCGACCGGCTGCACCTGTGATTATTGAAGTGGTCAATCCCGACTCGGTGTGGGCGGAACAATGGGGCCTCATCGAGCTATTCAAAGGCACCGAACCGATTTTCACCCCCCTAACGGAGTGGGAGCGGCGCATCGCAGCCTTGGGGGGCAAAATTCAGAAACAGGCCAGTGGCGAACTGTTCACCACCTATTGGATTCAGCGCAGACCGTGATCTGCTCACAACCGGGAAAGTATCGGAGCATTCGGAGTAGTGGGGTAACCTTTAAGGCTGGGTACTAAGATTAAAAATAAGATAAAGATTAAGATTAAGAAGTGTGATCCCGGACAAGGGATCCACCGCCATCCATGCAAGCCTCCTCTCCCACCTTCCTCTTGGTTGATGGCTACAACATCATCGGAGCTTGGCCCACCCTGAGCCAGTTGGCGCGTCGCTCCCTGATGGAATTGGCCCGTCTGCGCTTGGTGGAATCTTTGGCCAACTATGTGGCCTTCCGGGGCTACCAGGCGACCGTGGTGTACGATGCCTACGCCCAACCCACTCCAGCCCGGCAAGAGCGCTCCCCTTCGGGTATCGAGATCCTGTATACCTCCTATGGCGAGACCGCCGACAGTTGTATTGAACGGCTGTGTGCCCAGTTGCAGAGGGATGGGTGTCGGGTACGGGTGGCTACCTCCGATCGTGTCCAGCAGTTGGTGATTGGCGGCTACAACGCCGAATGGGTCTCGGCAGAACAACTGTGGGATGAAGTGCAGCAGGCCCAGCAGCAGATCCGGCGCGTCCAACCAAAACGGCTATCGAGCAAGCGGGGCATTGATGCCTACTTGGATGCAGATACTCTCTCGCGCCTAAACCGCTGGCGGCTGTCCGGCCAAGATCCCATGCGCTAAATGCCATCGTAGGGAACGGTGGGAGCTCCATACCAAAGATGCTCCTCATCTGGCGAGGCAGTAGGCAACTGCTCCTGTGAAGGATCCGCCGGAGCCAGCTCCCGCTCATCCACCAACACCAGCACCCGCACAACTCGATCTTTGGGCAATTGCTCCTGCGCCCGCATGGGCAAAATCAGTTGACCTTGGCTGTCGGTACGAGCCCAGAACTCATGCGCTTTCATGCTGTTTCCCTGAGATGGCTAGGAATATACCAGCTTGCCCCAAGCTCTGCCTTCGGCGCAGTCAAAAAAAGACTCCGTCCTGCCGACGGGAACAGATGAGATCCCATCATTGAGACCGGGATCCCTGGGCCAAGCCGTGTTCTCGAAACCAAGCCTGCAACCGTTCCCAAGCGTCACCAGCCGCTTCTGGGCGATAGGTGGGGCGATAATCGGCAAAAAAGGCGTGGGGAGCATCCGGGTAGATGATCAACTGCGATGGATCTCCGCAAGCTTCCAGAGCTGACTTCATTTGCTCCACCGTTTCCAAGGGAATGCTGGTATCTGCACCACCATACAAACCCAACACAGGTGCCTTCAGGCTGGCTGCCACATCCAGCGGATGCCTTGGGGTTAAGGGTGTGGACTCTCCCACCAAACGACCGTACCAGGCAACACCCGCCTTCAAGCCGGGTCGGTGAGCCGCGTACAACCAAGTGATTCGACCACCCCAGCAAAAGCCAGTAATGCCCACCCGCTCTGGATCCGCACCTGAGTTGCCAATTGCCCAATCCACCGCCGCATCCAAATCCGACATCACCTGAGCATCGGGCACCTGGGAGACGATGGCGCGAATCTCCTCAAGGCTCTGCAGCTGAGAAACATCCCCCTGCCGGAAAAACAGCTCGGGAGCCACTGCCACATAGCCCAACTTCCCCAAGCGGCGACAAATGTCTTGAATGTGCTCGTGTACACCAAAGATCTCTTGCACCACCAAAACCAGTGGAAAAGGGCCAGAGCCGGTCGGCTTGGCACGATAGCCAGGGATCTCGCCATCTGGGGTGGGAATGGTGACGGGGCCGGCTTCCAATCCTTCGCTATCGGTGATGATGGTTTGGGCAAAGATCGGCTGTACTGCCGAGGCAAACCCAGCAGCGACGTTGGCCAGCTTCAACTGACGGCGCTTCCAGCTGCTGGAGGATCCCCCCTTGGGTTGTTCCGCATACATAGGCCCAATCCTCAAAAACACAAACCCCTCTTCTCAGGATAAACAATATTTTGTCTGTAAAGATTCTTTCTACTGACAGTCTCGATGCAAATCTTGCCTATCCTGTCTGAGATCTGCATCGTAGAGCTGTTAAGATCGGCTCGGCACAGCGATGCTGATCAACGGAAATGCAACTCAAGAGACAGTTAAAAATCAGTTAAAAACCGGAAATCTTTGGGTTAAGCATTTCAAGAAGCATCGATGCCATCTCGCACTTTGGAGCTTATTTGGCAGTTGCCGAAATTGTTGGATGATGGCAGCATTGGGCAGAGCCAAAAAGACAAACTGAGCGTTTGGCAATAGCGGCAAAACGGCAATTGTACTGGTGCAGATGGCCTTGACAAGTGAGATAAGTTTGCTTCAACAAATCTCAAAAGCCGCTGGCAGGTAATCAACCAAAGCATAGCTTACCCCTTCCCCAGAGGCCCGACGTTCTATCAGCGCAACATCAAAACGGCAGGACAACTCGGAGAGGTGGGGATGCTGGCTCAAGAAGGCTTGGGCAGCCCGGATCAAGCGTCGCTGCTTGGGGATCCCAACCGCCAAAAGCCCGCCTCGATCCCAGCTACCGGGGCTACGGGTTTTCACCTCTACGAAAATCAGCACATCAGCTTTGTGGGCAACCAGATCCAGCTCGCCCCAAGGGCAGCGCCACCGCTGGGCCAGGATCTGCCAGCCCTGCTGACAGAGATATTGCCGCACCCAGCCCTCGCCGACGTTGCCTGTATTCTGGAGGGAAGCCCTTCTGGGCAAGGGATCCATAAAAAAATCACCAGCGCCCGGCTCTAATGAGCAGAGCCATTGCCGTGATACTTGTCGGTGTCGTAAAAGCCGTTGCGGGTGCCGAAGTAGAAACTTGCCAGAGAGAGGACAAGAGCAACCCCCACCAAGACTAACTTTGCATCCACGTGGTTTTCCCCTGATTTTCTCCTCAACCGTGATCATAATAGCCTGCCGCTCCTTCACAATCCTCTGGTAAGCGATGCGCGGCACTGATATCGGCCAAGGCACAGCAAGTCTTGGGGGATCCCATCGGAAATGAACTACTCCCACTGGGAGCTCAGCATGCTACCATTCAGATGGAAAGGGAGTAGTCAGGCGGCTTACCGCCCTCTGCATCGACATACTGGCTAAAAACAGCCCGGTGCAAGAGACAAAGCAAGCCCGGCAGGCTGCTTTGGTGACGAGACTTTCACTGAGTTCACGCAGAGGTGAGCTTGGTGAGTCCGTCTGACTTTCCCAGCCTTCACCTCTAGGTGTGAACCGATTCCACACACAAGAGAGGTTGGAGGCTAGAAAATGTGGGCCGGTTTTTTATCGAGTTTGCTGCTGGTGACGGTAGCGGAATTTGGGGACAAAACCTTTTTTACCCCCTTGATTTTGGCGATGCGCCACCCACGCCGCTGGGTTTTTCTGGGGACATGGCTGGCTTTAGCGATGATGAACCTGCTAGCGGTAGGAACCGGGCAAGTGCTTTTTAAGCTACTGCCACCCTTGGGCGTGCGGGTGCTATCGGCTGGGGTTTTCGCCGTTTTTGGCTTGAGAATGCTCTGGCAAGCGTGCAGAATGCCACCTCAACAGGCATTACCAGAAGAAGAGGAAGCCCTCAGACAAGTGATGCAGGCAGAAGCAAAAGGAGTTGGCCGCGGGGGGGTTAGGGCCATCGTCTGGGAAGCCTTTAGTTTGATCGCCCTAGCCGAGTTCGGGGATAAAACCCAGATTGCTACCGTTTCCCTAGCCGCCACCCATCCGGGATTCAGTGTCTGGGCGGGGGCAACCCTGGGTCATGGTCTGATGGTAGGGCTGGCGGTGGTGGGAGGTCGTTTTTTAGCAGCTCACATCTCTGAACGCGCCGTGCATTGGGTGGGGGGCGGCTTATTTCTGGTGTTTGCGTTGCTGACCGGTTGGGAGCTGCTGGGATCCGGGATCAGCTAGAAATCGCAGGAGCCCCGCACTGTACCCGTAGGGTCAGTGCCGGGAGGAATGCGCTTTGATGAAGTACAATGAACTTATGAGCCAAGTCCTGACCATATCCTGTAAGCTCAAGGCGTTCCCGTCACAAGCCGCCAAATTGGACGCGACGATGGATGTCTTTGTGCAGGCATTGAACTGGGTCAACCAGAACACGCCGGAGAAGATCGTCAACGCGGTCAAACTGCAATCCCTTTGCTACTACGAGATTCGAGCCCGGTTCGGCTTGTCCAGTAACTTGGCAAGGACTACGTCCCGCTTACGCGACCAACAGGTGTGCAGACGGGTGGCAGGCGCTCGCAAAGTGGCGAGACAGCGCAACCGTCCGGTTAAAGAGTTCAAGCGTAGGTTCGTTACCTACGACGCACGTATCTTTTCATTCCGCGAGAAAGACTGGACGGTGTCGCTGACCACGGTTGAAGGGAGAGAACGCTTTGAGCTAGCCATTGGTAACTACCAGAGGGGAATGCTGGCTGGCTCTAACCCCAAATCGGCCACCCTAGTCCAGCGGAAGGATGGCTCCTACTACATCCAGATTTGCGTAGAGAAAAAACCACCCAAGCAACAAGATACCGACAAGGTGATCGGGGTGGACTTGGGCAGGACAGATATTGCCCATACGTCAGAGGGGGACAACTGGAATGGACAGCAGTTGAACAGAGTCCGAGACCACTACTCCCGGTTGAGGGCGGCACTCCAACGCAAAGCCAGTAAGGGCACACGCAGTTCGCGGCGCAGATGCAGAGAACTGTTGCAACGGCTGTCTGGCAAGGAGAGACGCTTTCAAACGTGGGTCAATCATCGCATCTCTAAAGCTATTGTCTCTAGGGCAAAGGCGACAAACAGCGCTATTGCTCTGGAAGACTTGACAGGGATTCGGGAAAGGGTCAATCAACAGCCACGCAGCAAAGCCGAGCGGCGTAGGACCAACAGTTGGGCGTTCTACCAACTACGTCAGTTTCTGGAATACAAGGCGAGGGTTGCAGGGGTTTCTCTGATTCTTGTGCCGCCCGCCCACACGTCGCAGACCTGCCACAAGTGTTTGCATATCCATCCCGATCCTGCGCAATCCTACCGCAGTGGCAAGTCGTTCAAGTGTGGGCACTGTGGATGGGAAGGGGATGCGGATTTGAATGGTGCGAATGTGATTGCGCTCTTGGGGGCTGTCGTAAACCAGCCTAGAGGTCCGGGCTTGTTTTGTTCTCTGGTAGAGCAGAACAGGCTCAGGGCTACTGAAAGCCCGCTCCGTACCGCTTAGCGGTCGGAGTCGGGTAGTTTACCCAAATTCCTGTTCGATGATCCGCCATCGGGCAGTGATCACACCTGGCTCTAGGCTGAGGCGGCTGACGACAAGTTCTAGGGCCTGGTCATCGCGGGTCTGGGTGACTAGCTCTGCTTCGACTTTGACCAGATCGGGCTTGTCCTCCAGGTCTTCGCTGTAGAGGGCACGCAGTTTGAGATGGGTGGGAGCTATACCCTGCAAGAGCAAGGCGCGGATGTGGGCCTCTGCTTGGCTTTTGCAGATGAACGAACACTCATAGACCAGTTCCAGTTCTGTGCCTTTCAAAGGCTGCTGGTTGATGCGGTAGCCTAGTGGACGCAGCACAACGTTGGAGATCAACACAGCTCCGGCTCCAATGGCAGCTTGGGGAATGTACCCCGATCCGGCAAAGGCTCCCACCGCGGCTGCACACCAGATGGTGGCGGCGGTGTTCAGGCCACGGACGCTGGCTCCTTCCTTGAGGATCACGCCACCGGCCAAAAAGCCAATCCCCGATACCACTTGGGCCGCAATACGGGTCGGGCTGCTTTCATCAGGGGTGAGAACCGAGAGCATGACAAACAAAGCTGCACCCGTGGCCACCAAGGTGTTGGTGCGCAAGCCGGCCATACGCTGCCGCCACTGTCGCTCCAGCCCGATCACGGATCCCAGGACAAAGGCAACGGCCAAACGCAAGGTGAAGTCAATCCAGGTCATGCTCCGGTTCTCGTGAAAGGATAAAGTTTAGCCATCCTCATCTGGGATCCCAAGGGCAGTGGCTTCCTGTTGCAAGGTTTGCCAGAGGGCTTCCAGTTGAGCAAAGGCGGATTCTGGGGCCAGCTTACCACCTGTTTCTAAAGCACAGGTTATGCCCACCCGATAGGCATACTGCTGCAGCCGTGACCGAAATTGAGCAGCAGCCAAGGGAGATAGAACTTTCAAGGTCATGGCACACCTCCTAAATGTTTGCTGTAACCCTTCGTTGGTCAAAGGACACCTCGTAAAAGTGCTCTGCGCCGCCGTCGCGATGGCCTTGTGGCGAGACTCTGAAAGGCTGATTTCTCAAGAAGGGCTGGATTATTCGTTCCTGGAACGCGCTTTGCCGGTGAGGTGCCCCCTGGATCCAGCGCCGGCGCAGCCCTAGAGCTCCACTTCAACCCCGACTAGCCAAGCCACCAGGGTGAAATACACCCAGAGGCCGGTGAAGTCTTTAATGGTGGTGATAAAAGGATCCGCTCCCGGAGCGTGGTCAAAGCCCAGCTTTAACATCACCCAGGGCAAAATGGCGCCCAAGATAGCCCCCAAAGTGAGGACAGTGGCCAGAGCCAAGCCCACCGCTAGACCCAATTGTGGGATCCCATTGGGTGCCCCCTGCCAGAAGTAGGCAATCACCCCAGCCGTGGCCCCCAGGATCACACCGATAATGCCACCAATGCTGGCTTCCCGCAGCAAATAGGGGAGAAACTGCCGCACGTTGATGTGGCCCCAAGCCAAGCCACGGGCAAAGATGGTCGTAGATTGGGTACCGACATTACCGCCCATATCCATGACCAAGGGGATGAAAATAGCCGCTGCCGTCACCGCCTCCAACACCTCCTCAAAGGTTTGGATCACTCCCCCCACCACCATGCCGCCAATCAAGGTGATGATTAAAAACGTGATGCGCAGGCGGACGGCATACCAACGGGAGCCTTTAACCAGGCGCTCGCTCCAAACCTTGTCTCGGCTGAGCAAGCTGCCCACCCCTGCTTGGGCCAGAGCAGCATCCGTAGCCTCTTCTTCCACCAAATTGATCACATCTTCAAAAGTGATGTCACCCACCAAGCGTCCTTCACTGTCGACCACCGGAATAGCCGGCAAGCCCGAATCCTTGAGCAAACGAGCTGCCTGGAGATCCCGGTCGGTAACCCGCGCCACAGTATCAACCCCTTCAATCAGCTCCCGAATCGGTAGGTCGGGATCCGCCTTCACCAGCCGCACAGTGCGGATGAGACCCTTGTAGAACCGCTGATCGTCCACCACAAAAATCACATCCAGCTCATCGTCTCCCAGTTGAGAGTCCCGCACGCTGGCCAGAGCAGCCCCGACGGTGATGGTATCTCGTACCGACAAGTAGCGCAGGTTCATCAGCCGACCGGCACTGCGCTCTGGATAACCCAGCAAGATATTCACTGCTTCCCGAGCTTCTGGGCTGAGGTTGGCAATGAGGCGCTTGGTTACTTTGGCCGGCAACTCCTCAAACAGACGTACCCGCTCATCCGGAGGTAAGGCTTCTACCAGCCGGATCACTTCTGGGCTTTCCATGCTGCGAATGAGATCGGCCTGCTCTTCGGGCCGTAGATACTCAAACACTGCAATGGCTTTGTCTTTTTCCAGCAAGCGGAAAGCCAAAACCCGCTGCCGAGGTGAAATCTCCATCAACTGCTGCACCAGCTCGGCAATGGGAGCGCGGTTGGCCTCTCGCTTGGCGGCTTCCAAGGAAGCAGGGGTTAGGAGATCGCGAAGAACGTTGTGACGCATGATAAACCTCCGAACGTTGGGGTCAGCCGGGATGAAGAGAACCAGGAGGTCAACAGCCAACCGGTGCTCCGAGGCTCACAGGGAAGCCCTGAAACCCTTGGATGGCCGCGCAGCAAGCCGTAGGTCTAGCGCCAGGCCTCCAAGCCCAGCTTGGATCGCAAGCGCCCAAGCCAATAAAAGGGACTCCAAGGGATCCCCAGGCCTGCGGAAACCCCAAAACCCACAACGGGAAAGTCAAGGGGAATCCCCTCGGAATTACTCCTGATCTCCCCTTTTCTGAACAGGGCTGCACAAACCCATTGCTCAGGTAAGGCTCTGCTCAGCTCATCTGTTCGTCGCCGACTGAGAGAGCCACCCAAGTCAAAAGCTAGCTGGGAAAACTCTCCCACCCCTTCGCGTTGGCGAAACGGGATCCTCTCAAGCGACGACAGAAGCTGTCAGCGGGGAAAAGGAAGACACCAGTAAGAGCCCAATCTTCAAGAACGTGCTCCTCGAAGACCATCCACTGGTGGCTGGCGCTACGACTACCGGAAGCGTCCATGCTGTTGAACGTTTTCCTCCAAAAAGGTTAACCGAAACAACCCGGACAGCCAGAAGAGGATCTCTTCAGCTCCCTTTAGGCTAGTTGCAGGAGTGGGATCCCGTCAACCCTTTTTCTCCAGCTCATCCGGTGAAAAATTGGTGGGGCAGCTGGAGGGGTAAGATCGGGGTGAGCAGCAATAGCCCCCTTGTGGTTCCTCTCGTCTCGACATTGCCCTCAGCCTGACTCAGCAGAGTCTACATCTCGGTGGCTTGCGACCTTGAGCAACCCACGCCCTTCGCCGCCTCTGTTTTGTTAGTGGTTTTTGTTAGTGGTTTGTTGGTGGCCTTGCTTCAATGAGCTGCGCTTCCCATCTCCTACAGGTGCCGATGTCCTTGAGCTTATGGCCTCCCTTCCCCTCATTGCCGTGATCTTGGGCACACGGCCCGAAGCCATTAAGCTGGCCCCGGTGATTCAAGCCCTGCGTGCCAGTCCCCATCTGCGCACCGAGCTGATCTTGACCGGACAACACCGGGAAATGGTGGATCAGGTGATGCGGCTATTCGGTCTGCAAGCGGATCGGGATCTGGCGATCATGCGCCCCCGCCAAAGCTTGACGGACATCACCGAAGCCACCTTGCGGGGCCTAGAACTCTACTTTCAAGAGCAACATCCTCAACTGGTTTTGGTGCAGGGAGATACCACCACCGCCTTCGCTGCCGCCTTGGCAGCTTTTTACCACCGGATCCCGGTTGGGCATGTGGAAGCCGGACTGCGCACCGATGATCTCTACAATCCTTTCCCCGAAGAGGTCAATCGCCGCCTGATCTCCCAGTTGGCCAGCCTGCACTTTGCCCCTACCCCCCAAGCCGTTGACAACCTGAAGCGAAGCCACGTGGTGGGATCCATCCATTGCACCGGCAACACTGTCATCGACGCCCTACTGCAAGTGGCCTCCCAAGGGATCCCCTGCCCCATTCCCGGGCTGGACTGGCAGCGCTACCGTGTCCTGTTGGTTACCGTGCACCGGCGGGAAAATTGGGGGGATCCCTTAACCGCCATCGGCAAGGCTCTGCTGCAGATTTTGGCCGAGTTTCCCGATACCGCCCTTCTTTTGCCCCTCCATCCCAACCCCTTGGTGCGGGATCCCCTGCAAGCCCTGTTGGGATCCCATGAGCGGGCCTTTCTCACCGAGCCTCTGGACTATCCCCTCTGGGTGAGTGCCATGCAGCGCTGTACCCTCATTCTCAGCGACTCCGGCGGCATTCAAGAAGAAGCCCCTGCCCTGGGCAAACCGGTGCTGGTGCTGAGGCAGACCACCGAACGTCCTGAAGCGATTGCCGCCGGCACCGCCCGCTTGGTGGGCACCCATCCCGAAGGGATCCTGAAGGCAGCCCGAGAATTGCTCACAGACCCGCAAGCTTATGCCCGCATGGCCCAAGCCCAAAACCCCTTTGGCGATGGCACCGCCGCCCGGCAGATTTGCCACATCATCGAGCGGTGGTTTAATCCGCAAAGCCGCTCTGAAAGACTACGCAACACTGGTCGCTTTAGCGGGACGGAGTCCCTACGAAGCTGAACTTTGCCCAGCATGGAGAGGAGAGAGCAAAGAGAAGAGATTTCTTCCTCTCACTCCTCCCTTCTCACTCCTCGCCCCTCGGTACTCAAAAGGCTGGTTGTGAAGGACTGCACGGCCAAGTTCAGTCAGTTCGAGACCCAGTACGTGCCCCCCGACCAGAGACTTGGAGCTTTTGCCCTTCACATAGCCGATTGCTCCGCCCACCAAAAGCAGTGCCCCGTAGACCAGCAAGGTGATTTGTGCGGTCAGCATGATGGGGAAAACCTTGTCCTCTCCGGGCTTAATCCACAAGGATATCGCGAATCAAGGGCAGGCGAATGCTGATGTAGCGGTTGAGAATCGAAGCATCGACACTGCTGAGGGCCTGTTTTTTTTGACAAGCGCTCAGAAGCAGATTCACCAAGTCATCGTCACGCTTTGTGAGCCAATCTGGCCTGCCAATCTCGCTGACCAAAGACCAAAACTGGCGTACCATTTCAGGAGTCATGGCATCCATTTTGTGGAGATAGGGGCTGAACTGCAAAAGAATGGTCTAGGCCATCGATCTGATTCTAGAAAAAAGACGTCATCCACGAGGACAATATTTCGGCTCCGTCACAACTTAGGATAAGATGTCACGCTTTCCCACAAAGCTCAGCAAGCAGTGCCCCTTCCGGCTTTGTGAGGATCTTAGGAGGGTAAACCGGCAACTCCTGACGTGTATCAACATTCATTAGGCGTTAAAAAACGATGATTCCTGTCAAAATCTCGACATCAGCACCAGAAGATCCGCAAGCCCCCTTATCCAAGCTTCCAGATAGGGAGCAGATGCTAGCGCAAGGTGTACTGTAACCCATAGGCTCCTTCCTCTCCCGGCTTATGGGTGTTGGCCCGCAGGGTGTAGGTGCCGGTGCGGGGCAGAAAGGCAATCATGAGAGCATCGGTTCCACCACCTTGGTCATCATCCCAAGCCATGACTTCTCCACTCGGATCCAGCAGTTGCAAGAAGGCATCCAAATCAGAGCTGGTCATGGAAGCGATCAGGATCTGGCCGGCGCGGGCGGCAATGGGGTATTCGTCCATCCAACTGCCATCCTCGGGGTGCTGAAGGGATCCCTCCTGCAGACGGCCCGATAGGCTTTGCTGCCAATCTATCTGGGTGAGGACATAGGTGAGCCGGTAGTTGCCGGTGGATTCGGGCTCAAAGCTGGTGGCCCGCAAGGTGTAGGTGCCTCCCTCCGGCAGACGCACCGCCAACAGGGCATTCACATCTGGGTCAGAGTCATCGTTAAAGCCGATCACCCGCCCTTGGCCGTCCACCAGCTCCAGGTAAGCATCAAAATCTTCGCTCTCTAGGGCCGCAATTAAAATCTGCCCTGGCTCAGCGGTGATGGGGATCCCATCCCAAAAGCTGCCGTACTGGCGACTGACTTCATCTCCCGCCTCCAGCGCTCCCGTCACGGTTTGGCTGCCTCTCCACAGAGCAGAACGGGTCAGCGCAGATCCCACCGGCAAGCCGCTCTCTCCCACCCGATCCAACAGCCGACAGCCGCCGGCCAACCCCAATGCCACCAGAGCCAGAGTCAAACGGGATCCCCAACGGCGAGGAGATGCGCAAGAACGATACCAGCTCAACATCGGAAGGGATCCCTTTCTAAAGAATGGCAACTGTGGACTGATCCTACCCCCTGATTGAGGGAAAAGGTTGGCCAGAGACGACAACTTCTGCCGAACTTCATGCTGAGTTTTGAGATTGTTGGCCTGCCCCTTCCTTGCTTTTCCAGCCGAGAGCATACTGGTCTACAGGGCCTCCCAAGCTTGCAAGACGGCTTCTAGAGCCAGCCGCCCGTGGCCAAGATGGGTTCCCCCCTGCAAATAGACGGTGTAGGGATCCCGCATCGGCCCATCGGCAGAGAGTTCTGCACTGCTCCCGGCAATAAAGGTGCCTGCTGCCATCACCACCGGGTCTGCATAACCGGGCATCACCTCCGGCACTGGGGTGAGGTAGGAATCCACAGGAGAACTGTTTTGAATGGCGTGGCAAAAGGCCTGCAGCTTTTGCGGGGATCCCAATTGAATGGCCTGGATGATATCGGTGCGAGGAGCTTGAGGCAGAGGCGAGACCGGGTAGCCCAGATCAGAAAACACCTGCGCCGCCAGATGGGCGATCTTCACCGCTTCGGCCACCATCTGCGGGGCCAAGAACAGACCTTGAAACAGAAGGCGGTTGAGATCCAAAGTCGCCCCCCCTTCAGAACCAATGCCCGGAGCCGTTAACCGACAAGCGGCTTGCTCCACCAGCTCTGCCCGCCCGGCCACATAGCCCCCTGCGGGAACGAGGGTGCCCCCCGGATTTTTGATCAGGGATCCGGCAATCAGATCTGCGCCCACATGGGTTGGCTCCTGGGTTTCCACAAATTCGCCGTAGCAATTGTCCACAAAAACCACAACTTCGGGGTTTTGCGCTTTGACCATTTGGATCATCTCGGCGATCTGGGCGATGGGAAAGCTGGGCCGCCAATCATAGCCGCAGGAGCGCTGAATGTGAACCAACCGGGTTTGCGGTCTGAGGGCGGTTTTCAGGGCCTGCCAATCAACAGTTCCCTCCCGCAAATCCAACTGGCGGTAATCGATGCCGAACTCCCGCAGGGATCCCCGCCCGGAGCCCCGCAGGCCGATAACCTCCTCAAGGGTGTCGTAGGGGGGGCCGGTAATGCTCAGCAGCTCATCCCCCGGACGCAGCACCCCAAACAAAGCACAGGCGATGGCATGGGTACCAGACACCATCTGCAGCCGCACCACCGCTGCCTCACAGCCCATGATCTGGGCAAACACCCGATCCAAAACCTGCCGCCCCTGGTCGTCGTGGCCATACCCCGACACCCCGGCAAAGTGATGGGATCCCACCCGCTGCTCGCGAAAGGCCCGCAACACCCGCGCCAGGTTCTCTCTGAGGGTCTTCTCCACCGCCTGAAACCGCTCCTGCAGAGCCTCCTCTGCTCTGTCCAAAAGCTCTGCCGCCTTCAACGGGATCCCTCTGCCCACACCGTCTGCCTCACCTTTCGCACACCAAGGCGATTCCGAGAGTAGCATTTTAGCCACCCCCAAAAGAGCTGGTCTTTTCCCCCCAGCTTCCCAATAAGACTGCGCCGGCAGAACGGAGTTCCAACTTCTTATGTAGCTCTCCGAATAGAAACCTTACGGCATGGAACAGCGGACAACAGGCTTGCCAAAGCCAATACCAACAGCGACAATACCCCTCAAATTGAAAGCCCCATATTGATAAAAAGCTTAATTTATGTCAATATCCCTTCATTTTTCCTATCAAGCGCCATCCAATCGAGATTCTGCTAAGCTGTGGAGTAACACCAACATACGGTAAGCGGAGAACTGGAGCATTTGGATTGCCGAGTTATGGGCAGTCCGGCGTGGGTTTGGTTTCTCAAAAGCAGGTCAGAGTTAGAGACGTTGTTTAATCAACTTAAAATCCAGCTTGGAAAGCTTTTTAGTAGGCTGGATCTGTCTATGGGTTTGATGATAGATTTGTCTTTTGGGTTAACCCATTGACCTGGGAACTTGCAACTTAAGCTCGAAAGAACTTTTCCCAAAAGCACCCAATACGGCCAACTAGGAGTCTATGTCTTGCATAACAGGGATCCCGCTTATCCGCAAAACTCCCAAGATTTGGGAAAAATCAGGAATTCAAGATCTCCTTAAACATTAAGAGAGCCTAAATTTATTCTTAACCTCTGGCAGAGATCCCAGAGAGAGATGTTAACTTAGACTTAACCCAAGAGGTTAGTGCCACTCCCAAAGCCGATCTGCTCACCCTTGATGACAGGGCTTCGTTTTTGCAAATTAAAGGGCTGAGGTCGCCCGTGAGCTGGGGTCGCTTTCGAAAGCCAGAGGGATCCCAGGTGGGGGTGAGGCGCTATCTCAGGTATAAACCGACATGACTGGGAGAGTCCTCATGACTAAGCTTGTGATCCAAGGGAAAAACGTCGAGATTACCGAGGCCATCCGCAGCTACGTTCAAGAAAAAATTGAGCGCGCTGTCAGTCATTTTGCCCAGATCACCAGTGAGGTTGATGTCAACCTATCGGTAGCCCGCAACCCCCGTATCAGTGCCAGCCAATCTGCCGAAGTGACCGTCTACGCCAATGGCACCGTGATCCGGGCGGAAGAAAGCAGCGAAAACCTCTATGCCAGCATCGACCGTGTGGCCGACAAGCTGGCCCGCAAGTTGCGCAAATACAAAGAACGGAACGGCATTCACCGCGTCCGCCACACCCCCAAAACCTCCGTGGCAGTGGCCCAGCAGCCCGCCACCGATCCGCTAAATACGGAACGGCAAGCGGAGTTACCGGCAGAGGTGGTGCGCACCAAGTACTTCGCCATGCCACCCATGACGGTTCAGGAAGCGTTGCACCAGTTGGAGCTAGTGGATCACGACTTCTACGTTTTCCGCAATATCGAAAATGGCGAGATCAACGTTATCTACGTCCGCAACCATGGCGGCTATGGCCTGATCCGCCCCCGCTAAGGCTTGGTGAAGATGCGTGGTGAGCTCTCCTCCCAACTTACTTCTCCAGGATCCAGCGGCACTTTCTATCTGTTGCTACAGCTCACCGATTCTGCCCTGCCGATTGGGGCTTATTCCCACTCCTGGGGCTTGGAAGCTGCCGTTCAAGCGGGTCAACTTCGCGATCGGGCCAGGGTGCAGCAATATCTGCTGGGGGTTTTACACATGGGCCTAGCCCCCACCGAGGGCAGAGCCTGTGCCTTGGCCCATCGTCTGTCCCGATTGGGAGCCGAGTCAGGAGTGGAGAAACTGCAGCAGCAACTGCAAGCAACCCGTTGGGCGGCAGAACCGCGCCAAGCCAGCTTGGATTTGGGCAAACGCCTAGCTCAACTGGCAGAACGCACCTGGGGAATCTCCGTCCCCAAAGCAGAGGGAGAGCCACTGCATCATTCCTTGGTGTTCGGCTGGATCTGCGCTCAGGCGGGCATTGGGCTGGAAGATACCCTGCGTGCCTTCTTGTTCTCCTCCCTCACCGGGTTGGTCTCGGCGGCAGTGCGCTTGGTGCCTTTGGGGCATACCGAGGGGCAAAGCCTGCTGGCCCAATTGTATGAGCCGATCGAGGCAGTGGTGCATCAGGAGATTCTGCCGGTCATGAAGCGAGCCGAAAGGCCAAACCTCTCCCTCGGCTGGCCGCCCCTAAGCAGCTTCACCCCTCTACAAGAACGGGATTGTCAAGCCCACCAACACCTCTATTCCCGCCTTTTTCAATCGTAAACTACCCACACTCATGCTGATGCAAAGCGCTCCGCGCCGCTCAAGCGAAAGAGTGCGGGCTTTCAGTAGCCCTGAGCTTGTTTCGCTCGGCAGAACAAAACAAGCCCGGACCTCCAGGCTGGTTTACGGCAGCCCCCAAGAGCGCAATTACGTTTGCACCATTCAAGTCCGCATCCCCTTCCCATCCACAGTGCCCACACTTAAACTGCTTCCCACTGCGATTTTGCTACGCAACGCTGACGCGACAGGATTGCGCAGGGTCGGGATGGATGTGCAAACACCGGTGGCAGGTCTGCGACGTGTAGGCAGGCGGAACAAGAATCAGAGAAACCCCTGCAACCCTCGCCTTGTATTCCAGAAATTGACGTAGTTGGTAGAACGCCCAACTGTTGGCCCTGCGCCTTTCGGTTTTGCTGCGGGGTTGTTGATTGACTCTTTCCCGGATCCCCGTCAGGTCTTCCAGAGCGATAGCGCTGTTGGTAGCCTTTGCCCTGGAGACAATAGCTTTGGAGATGCGATGATTGACCCACGTTTGAAAGCGTCTTTCCTTGCCAGACAGCCGTTGCAACAGTTGACGGCATCTGCGCCGCGAACTGCGTGTGCCCTTACTGGCTTTTTGCTGGAGTACCGCTCTCAGCTTGGAATAACGGTCTCGTATTTTGCTCAACTGCTGTCCATTCCAGTTGTCCCCCTCTGACGTATGGGCAATATCTGTCCTTCCCAAATCCACGCCTATTACCCGAGCTGTGTTCTGCCGCTCCGGTAACTTTGCTTCCACGCAAATCTGGATGGAGTAGGAACCGTCTTTGCGCTTGACCAGAGTGGCCGATTTGGGATTGGAGCCTGCCAACTGTTCTCTCTGGTAATGACCAATCGCCAGCTCAAAGCGCTCTCGACCCTCCACCGTGGTCAGCGACACCGTCCAGTCTTTCTCGCGAAATGAAAAGATACGAGCGTCATAGGTAGCAAAGCCCCCCTTGAACGCTTTGACCGGACGGTTTTTCTGTCGGGCAACTTTACGAGCACCTGCTAGCCGTCTGCAGACCTGTACGGCCAAGTTACTGGACAAGCCGAACCGGGCACGGATTTCGCGGTAGCACAGAGATTGAAGTTTAACGGCGTTAACGATCTTCTCCGGTGTGTTCTGGTTCACCCAGTTCAAGGCTTGGCCGAAGGCATCCAAGGTCGCATCCAACTTTGCGGCTTGCGACTGAGACACCTTGAGCCTGCAGGAAAGGGTCAGGACTTGGGTCATACCCTTACGGTACCTCATCAAAGTGCATTCCTCCCGACCCTCGCCCTGTGGGCAGAGGGCGGGGCTCCTGCGCTAGTAAGCTGAGACTTCAATCACCAGCTTCCCGTACTGCTTAGCCACCGCCTTCAGCAGCTCTTTGAAGGCTCCATGCGCCCAAGTCAGTAGCGAGCGCACTACTCTGCCCTGCATAGCTGCAAGGCCGCAATCTCTCGCCCCCTAACGGGAAGTGGGGGAGAGGTACATAAAGAAGAAGTCTAATTGTCGGCATTAGCGGCGAAGGGGCTCGGAAATGGCCGCCACCTCCCGCAGAAACTGATCCTGTTGTTGGCTCAAAATGCCCAGGTCGGGGCCTTGGTTGAGCAGGATAAAGCGGGTGCCATCCGGCAATTGCCCCATCATCATCAGCCGATCCGCAGCGGATCCCACCTGAGCCACCGTGCCTGGGGGCAAGGTGCGCGCCTGCAGGGTGCTGTGGCCAATGCCCGCTCTGGGCAAGATCCGAGTCGGATCCCCGTCCGTGAGATCCACCAACTGCTCCCAGAGGTGAGCTAGGGCGCGAGGGGAGAGGTACAGGGCTTGCCCCCTTTGTCCAAAGCGAATGTCTTGCTCGGCGGGGGCCATGTCGGGATCCAGGCGGGAAATGGGCTGAGCCACCAACCGCTGCCGCAGGTACTCCAGCAGGGCTGTTTTGCCCCCCAGTTCCGCCAACAGGGCTTCTGCCATAGTCCGGTCGTTGCTGCCGTTGAGGATTTGCAACAGGGATCCCAGGCGTAGCGAGGTATAACGAGCCAAGCAGTGGGCGTCCGCGGGCAGGGCTGTCAGGGTTGACACCGAGCCGCGAATGGCAACCGGGTGGGGCTGTTGCGTATCGCTGAGGAGCTCTGCCAAACGCCGAGCACCGGCCAAAGGATCGGGTTGGCCCAGCAGGTGGAAGGGGTACAACACCTTCACATCCCCGTCGATCTGGCGAATGTTGAGGCTATGCAAATGGTGGGCCAGCTCTGCCACATTCGCTTCCGTGAAGTAGGGATCCCCGCCACCCACCAGGATCAAATCTCCCGTCAAGCGATGGCCCAAAAGATGGCCTGTGGTGTAGAACCGGGTCTCAAAGCGACGTTCATAGCCCCAAGTCTCCAGGGCCATCAAGCTGATGGCCAACTGATCCAAGGCTCCCACCGGCAAAGGCCGATCCGATAAATGCTCCGCTAACAGATCCCCTTCCGGTGTCCAGAGCAGGATCCCCTGTTGAGAGAGCGCTCCCCCTTGGGCTGCCAATCCCTGCAAAAAGCCGGACAAGACCGGAGCATAAGGGGAATCTTCCCACTCCGGCGATTGGGCACGAGGCCACCAGGGGGGAAGGCCCGGAGTTCCACTTGGGGAAGGCAGCGGCGGCGGTGGGGTGGGGATGGGGGGGAAAGGATTCTGAGCCGATGTGGGAAACTCGACTTCGGCACCCGTGCGATTGCTCCAGCAGGCCCCCAAGGCCAAAGCACCGGCCAACGGGATCCCTGCCCAGAGGAAACGACGATGGGGGCGCAACCCCTGTGGGATAAGCGGCATGACGACCTCACCAAAGACACTTGCAAAAGACGACAGGCTGGCAAGACTTGACGCTACTCTAGTGCCATCCGAACTGCCTTTGCAAATCTCTGTGGCAGCCTCTTCCAGCGCTATCGACTCCAGTTCATGCGAGCCCATCTTTTGCTTGGCAGGGATCCCCCTCGGCTGTAGCCTGATGCGAAGCCAGAAAATGCTGTGTTGCCTGATGGATATCCTTTGCAACGGCAATGGCTGCAGATCGTCCGTTGGCTGTGCAAGGGCTAGGCTGTACTGGAGAGGGTGGGGGATGGCTCATACACTCGTGCAGAACGGATCGCAAGCTCCTTCTCTCCTGAGTAAAAGATAAAATAGGGCGATTTAGACTCTAAGCATTCCAGGCCGCCAATGGGAAACAGTCCAACCAAAGTAAGAGTTCAATCGGAAAAACAGGCTTTCCTAGAACGGTGGCATGACATTCTCGCCCCCAACTCCTTGGGCTATCGCATTCGATTGTTGTCTCAATTGGTGCGGCGGAAGTTCCAGTCCTATTTAGAGCCTTTTGGCCTAACCATCTCCCATTGGGTGGTGCTCTGCTGCCTCTGGGAAGAAGACGGGATCCCGACTTCCACCATTTGTGAGCGCCTGCAGCAGTTGGGGGGCACCATGACCGGGGTGTTGGATGGCATGGAAAAACGGGAGCTGATCCGGCGGCAGCGGGATCCTGAGGATCGGCGGATTTGGCGAGTCTACCTCACACCGGCAGGAGAGGAGCTGAAAGACGTTTTGCCCCCTCTGATTTGGCAGTTGCGGGAGCAAACCTACGGCTGTCTCAGCCCAGAAGAACGGGCAACCCTCTCGCGGCTGGTGGATCGGCTGATCGCCCATTTGTCGGTGGATCCAGAGGCGGCTGTATTGTCAGAGCCAAGCCAATAGTCTTTGGTCTTCATGGGTCGTGTTGGTAAACTACCCCCGCCTAAAGGCGGGAGCTTTCAGTAGCCCTAGAGTCGGCAAGCCAACCCTGGACCTCTAGGCTGGTTTACAAAGGCAGCCCCAAGTCTGGCAATCATACTCGCCCCATTCCAGTCCGCATCCCCTTCCCATCCACAATGCCCACACT